>JAZQDN010000074.1:0-13283 GCA_045546815.1 Eubacteriales bacterium | reverse complement strand
GCAAGGAACATCACAAAGAATTTTATCTGCAAAATTTTCATAAAATGCGTCATATTCCGTACAATCTTTTATAATGGGTTTGGCATTTTTTATTGAAAGACGCTTACAACTCTCTCTAAGATTTGATACTTTATGTTCATGAGTATCAAAAGCCGTTATATTTGCTCTATCACAGGATCTGTATGACATAGCAAAAAGCTTTCCACCGGGAGCTGAACACATATCAAGTATTGTTTCATCACACAGCGGATCAATAAGAGACGCAGCAATAAACGACGGCAAACTGATAACATGAAATAGACCCATTTTATGTTCTATTGAATTTTCAACATCAAAAGATGTCAAAATCTTAATCAGACCATCGTATTCAGTCTTTTCTGCTTTGATTCCATTATTTAAAAATCTTTCAATCAATTGATCAGATGATATTTTCAGCGTATTAACGGCAACATACATTGACTTATTATCATATGAATGCTGTAAAAGAAGCTTCGTTTGTTCAACGCCAAGTGTATCAACTAATTTATCAGCTATATTTTTGTCAATAGAGTACTGAACTGATATATCATCGGGCAAATTGATCTCCGTATACTTCTGCGAAAGATTTCTTAAAATTGCATTCACAAAGGCGCTACTTTTGTATTGCCCGTTTTTCTTTGCAAGTTCAACCGAGGTGTTACAGGCAGCGCTTGACGGCACTGACATAAACATCATCTGATAAAGACCGAGACGTAAAATATTTATAACAACTAAATTGATTTTTTTTAGCTTTACACTTGAAACTTTGGAAAGATAATAATCAAGCAGCAGTCTTTTTTCAATCACACCGTAAACAAGTGCGCTTGCAAAGTTTTTATCTTTAGATGATTTAATTTCACGTAAATGCTTTTTCAAAGCAAGATTCGGAAAAGTCCCTTGCTTGTCATACTCGATTAAAACATTCAAGGCGGTGTTCCTTGCAACATCAATCATCGTCTGTTTCTACTCCTTAAAATAAATGTCAGCATCTGTCCGAGTGAAAATAGCATTGCAGCAACATAAGTAAGCGCTGCAGATGAAAGTACTTTTTTTGTACCATTTAAATCAGAATCAGAAAAACCACTTGATTCAAGGTTTTTAATTGCCCTCGAACTTGCATTAAATTCAACAGGTAAAGTAATAAGCTGAAAGAAAAAGAGAATAAAGAAACAGATTACCGCCAAATCACAAATCAGCGGAATACCTGCAATAAAGCTTAAAATAATTAAAAAATAAAGGAGCTTTGAACTGAAATTTGTTATTCCGACAATGCTTGAACGAATAAGTACCGGAGTATATTTCTCTGCGTACTGAATTGCGTGTCCAACCTCGTGCGCAGCAATACCGATAGAAGCAACAGACGAGCCGTTGTATACATCACTTGACAATCTTACAACATTTTTTGTGGGATCAAAATGATCACTTAAGCTTCCTGCGACACATTCAATGGATACATCATAAATACCTGCATTATTCAAAATCATCTTTGCAGCCTGTGCACCGGTAATCATTCTTGAGTTATTAACTTTAGAATACTTTGAATAAGTCGCCTTGAGATTTGCCCGGATTATAAAAGAAAGAATGATCAGCGGAAGCATAAGAATAAGTGAATAATAATCGTAATAAAACATATTTCCTCCTAAAGAGAATAAATTGATAAACCTTTAGAAATAGTATGCCCCAAAGAAAACGAATACGCATCCATCTTCTTTTTTCCTTGCTTTTGTATTTCGGTTATTATTACGCTTTTACCGTCTCCGCACGCAACCTCAATTCCCTGCTTTGTAACATCGACAACGGTAGCAGGCGGAGCATCGGAAACATCTTTTCCGAAAACGACCCTATGAATTTTCAAAACGCAGGTATCAGCTTCAACATATGCACTCGGCCAAGGGTTAAGCCCATAAACCTTATTTTTTATTTCATTTGCAGATAATGAAAAATCAAGCTTACCCATTTCTTTTTTAATCATAGAAACATGAGTACTCTGCGTTTCATCTTGAGGAACCCTTTTGGCAGACCCTTCAACAATTTGCGTAATTGCTTTATCAAGACAAACAGCACCCATTTCACTCAATCTGTCAAAAAGCTCGCCGGCTGTTTCATAAATACCTATGTTGGTGCTTTCGCTCAAAATAATATCACCGGAATCGAGTCCTTTTGCCATATGCATTATTGTAATTCCGGTCTGCTCATCACCATTTAAAACAGCAGCCTGAATAGGAGACGCTCCCCTATACTTCGGCAAAAGAGAACCGTGAACATTAATACAGCTATATTTGGGGTAATTCAATACATATTCAGGTAGAATCTTTCCGTATGCCGCCACAACAATGATTTCGGGATCCAATTTTTTTATAAGATCAAGGCAGGCATTGTCTTTAAAAGTTTCGGGCTGATATACATCAATGCCATTTTCAATGGCATATTCTTTGACAGGACCGAATGTCACCTTATTGCCTCGACCGTTTACTTTATCAGGTTGGCATATTACCGCGACAACATCATATTTTGAATGTAAAAGTTTCAAAGACGGCACAGCAAAATCAGGAGTGCCCATAAATAAAACTCTCAATTTTTGCATCAATCAAATACCTCTTTACCAATCTGCGGAATTGTAATTCCGTCAAGATGGTCATTTTCGTGCATAAGTGCACGTGCTATAAAATCTTCTGCCTCCATGGTAAACCATTCACCTTGAATATTCTGCGCCTGAATGGTAACCTTATGCGGACGTGTTATTTTAAAGCTTCTTCCGGGATACGAAAGACAACCCTCAATGTATTTATCGTTCTTACCTTTTTTCTTGACAATTTCAGGATTGATAAACTCAACCATCTGACTTTCGTCTTCTGTACCAACATCGACAATAAAAATTCGTTTTAAAACACCAACCTGCGGTGCTGCAAGACCGACACCTTTTGCTTTGGCCAGTGTTTCCTTCATATCTTCAACAAGCTGAATGACCCTATCATCAATCACTTCAACTTTTCTTGATTTTTTCGACAGAAAATCATTATTATTCTTAACAATTTCTCTTAAAGCCATTAAATTTACCTCAAACATTTCCAAGCGGATTAACATTTACAGAAAGTTCAGAGTGTGTCTCCGCGTTAAAATAATCATGTATATAATCAATTAAATCATAAAGCCTTTTGCTATTTTTTGTTTTTATAATTAAATTGTATCTGTACTTTTCATTAAACCGTGCGATTTTCGGCATAGTGGGGTTTAATAAACGGATAGGAATATCGTTAAACTCCGTTTTACTCAGCTCATTTATTTTGTTATAAATCTTCATAACGTCATTATAAGCATCCGACTCTTTTTTTGAGCTAACAGTAAATCTTACAATATCACAAAAAGGCGGATAATTAAGAGCCTTTCTAAAACTGATTTCATACTCATAATACGAATCATAGCTTTGCATTTTAGCATAGTTAATAATTTCGTTTTGAGGGGAATAAGTTTGAATCAAAGCACATCCCTCTTTACCTGCGCGACCTGAACGGCCGCACACCTGTGTGAGCAACGAAAAAGTGCGTTCACCAGCACGAAAATCATCAACATACAAAGATAAATCCGCATTAATTACGCCGACAAGAGTAACATTTGGAAAATCAAGTCCCTTAGCAACCATCTGCGTACCAAGCATTATATCATACTCACCGTTTTTGAAGGCAGTGAGATTTTCACCGTATGAAAGATATGAACCAACTGTGTCAAAATCCATACGTAGTATTTTGGCCTGCGAAAAAAAATTTTGAAGTTCACTGTAAACAAGCTGTGTACCGATACCAAGTTTTTTTATATGCTTGCTTTTACATTCAGGACATTCTGAAAACGTCTTAATATTATAACCGCAATAGTGACACATACATCTGTTATTGGCAAGATGATATGTAAGAGCAATGCCGCAGTTCGGACATTTTGCAACATAGCCACAGCTTCTGCAACCTACAACAGTATTGGCGCCGCGACGATTAAGAAAAAGAATTGATTGTTCCTTATTTTCCAAATTAAGAGCAATTGCCTCCTTAAGTTCTTCACTTAAAAAGGATTGTTCACCTGATCTTATTGTCTGCGACATATCAATTATACGTACACTGGGAAGCTCGTTGTTATTAAATCTCTTTGATAGTTTGTGTAATTTATAAACACCTTTTTTCGAAAAATAAAAGCTCTCAATCGAAGGAGTTGCAGATCCTATAACAAGCGGTATATTTAACTTACTGCAGATATATTTTGCAATGTCGCGAGCATGATATCTCGGTGAACTTTCAGATTTATAGCTTGGCTCGTGTTCTTCATCTATAATAACAAGACCTAGATTGTTTACCGGAGAAAAAACAGCGCTACGTGTTCCTACAACAACAGAACAGTCGCTTTTTTTTATTTTCATCCATTCGTCTGCACGTTCACCCGGAGTTAAACCGCTATGAACAACAGACACACGTTCGCCATATCGCAGATAAAATCTTGACAAAGTCTGTGGAGTAAGCGATATTTCAGGAACCATAAAAATGACTGATTTCCCCATCGATATCATTTTATCAATTAGTGACATATAAACAAGAGTCTTACCGCTGCCTGTCACTCCATAAATCAGATGGGTACGGTATTTGTCAAGGGTAGAAGAAATATCATCATATACACACTGTTGTTCTTCTGATAAACAAATCGGGGTATTATTTTCGGCTCTCTCGATCGTTTTATATGGACTGTTTATTATCGGTTTTTCAACAATCTCAATAATATTCTTTTTCTGTAATGTTTTTACAGTACTGTCAGAACATCCGCTATAATACAAAGCGTCCCGATAGGATATTTCGTCAAAGTCCAAAAACAACGACATTAGATCAATCTGACGTTCAAATCTTCTGTCAAGCTCTGATATCTTAATTTCAAGCAAAGATTTTTCAATCTTAAGTTTTAAAGTTTTTTCAGTATGCGCACCTTTTTGTCTGATCGAAACATCTTTTGTAATATCGCCTGATAACAAGCTTGCTTTAAACTGTTTAAACAGCTTTGGCGGAACTTTATCAAGTGTTATCCCTTTTGAAGATTTTTTCATCAGTTCGTAAAGCTCAGGATTTATATATTCAAGCGCTTGCGATGCAAAAAACCTCTCGTTTATCTTAAAATCAATTGAGCGCGGCACAATTGATTTAAAAGCTCTTGCGTAAGTTATATAATACCTGCTTTTTAAAACTTTTAACAGATCGATCTGAAGATCATTGACAACAGGCTCATTGTCGGCAATGCCGATAATCCATTTGAGCGGTAAATCATCATTCTGTTCCTTTACATCAAGCACAATCGCTTTTTTAATCATATTTGAGTTTGAAAACGGAACAACAACTCGAATACCGGGACAAACGATATCGCAGAACTGTTCAGGAACATAGTAATCGTACAGCTTATCTATTTTATTAACAATATCATCAATTGCAACACTGACACATAAAGCCATACGTTTTTTACTCTCACCTTAATTATTCTTCAGTCTGTTCTTCCTCAGTCTGAGCAGTTTCTTCTGTATCGGAAGCCTCTTTGCATCTGACCTTGCCTTGAGCAATATCATTAATCGCAAGCTTTACAGGTTTATCTGAAAGCGGAGTGCCGCTTTGTTCAGAAGCCTCAAGAAGCTGTCTTGCTCTTTTAGCAGTAATTGTAACCAGAGCATATCTGCTCTGTGTAACCTTCTCTAATTCTCCGATTGCGGGATAAAGCATCATAATTGTACACCTCTTAAATTATATTTAAATTATTATTTTTGATTCTTTCAGCTCTAAGTATTGACAAAATATCGTCACTTGCCTTTTCGACAGTATCATTTACGATTTTGTATGTATACTCATTCATAAGCGATAGTTCTTCTTTTGCCTTGGCGATACGTGCAGAGATTATTTCATCACTTTCGGTTGCTCTTCCGATAAGACGTTTATTTAACACCTCAAAGCTTGGCGGAGCAACAAAAATCATAACAGCATCAGGACACTTACGTTTAATTTGCATAGCACCCTGCACTTCTATCTCCAAAACAACATCGCGTCCTTCATTACGTAGCCTTTCAACATATTCAGCATTTGTTCCGTAATAGTTTTCGCAATATGTAGCATATTCCAGCATTTTGCCGAGTTTGATATTTTCTTCAAACTGCTCGGTTGAAATAAAATGATATTCAACACCGTTCGTTTCACCTTCACGCGGTTCGCGCGTTGTACACGATACAGAATAGACAAGGTTGTCATCATTCTTAAAAACAGATTTCAGAACAGTGCCCTTGCCAACGCCCGACGGTCCGGAAATCACTATAAGTAAACCTTTATTCATCTTCTGCACTCTCCTCGCTTGATCCGTCGTCAAGACGGTTTGCAACAGTTTCAGGCTGAAGTGAAGATAATATAACATGATCACTATCGGTAATTATTACAGCGCGGGTTCTTCGACCGTAAGTTGCATCAACAAGAACTCTGCTTTCGCGCGCCTCCTGAATAATTCGTTTGACAGGAGCACTTTCAGGACTGATAATCGCAACAACTCTTGAAGAGTTCACCATATTACCGAAGCCTATATTAATAAGTCTCATAAAAAACTCCTCACTCAATATTTTGAATTTGTTCTCTGATCTTTTCTATAACAGATTTTGTTTCAACAACAAGTCTTGTAATCTCAACAGAATTGCACTTTGAACCGGTTGTATTTATCTCTCTGTTCATTTCCTGAACAATAAAGTCAAGCTTTTTGCCGATACCCTGAGCGTCACCGTTCATAAGATCTTTAAACTGTGAAATATGACTTCTTAAACGAACTGTTTCCTCGCCGACATCAACTTTATCAGCAAAAATAGCAACTTCCGTTATGAGACGCTGTTCATCATACTCTTTGCCTTCCAAAGCTTCAAGTATTTTTGCTTTGAGTCGCTCTTTATACGCTGTTACAGATTGCGGTGCCAAAGTTTCTATTTTTTCAACCGTATCCAGAATTGTATTCAGGTTTTCATCAATATATTCCTTGAGTTTCAACCCTTCACACTCGCGCATATAATTATATGACTCAAGGGCATTATCAACAAGATCTAGAACAACTTTTTCTACTTCTTTTTCATCAAGTTCCTTTTTCTTGAGTTTGACAACATCCGGAAGTTTTACAAGCATACTTGAAGATATGTCATTCTTTACTTTAAATTTTTTATTGAGCAATTTAAAAGCATTTATGTACCCTTCAGCAAGATTCTCGTTCAATTCAACTTCGTAAGCTTCATTCTTGCCGCTGTCAACAAAAAGATATAAATCAATCTTACCTCTTGAAACATAGGCGTTGACTTTACTTTTAAGTTTATCCTCCAAGAACATATAGTCTTTACCAAGCTTACAAGAAAAATCGAAATAACGGTGATTTACCGATTTTATATCAACACTGATTTCCTTTCCGCCAACAACACCGGCGGCACGACCATATCCGGTCATACTTTTAACAGACATATTAATACCTCTAATATAATAATATATATAATATATCATATATAATTTTTTTGTCAATAGAAAAGAAAAAGCTGCAAGGTTTCTTGCAGCTAAAATTTTATATACTGAACATAAGATCAGAGTAAACAGGATAAGGCCAATCACATGCAGGAATAACGAGTTCAAGCTTATCAGCGTCATCACGGACAGCATCCATATCAGGAATAATTGTATTGCAAAAATAATTTGCAAGTTTTATGCTATCTTTTATTGAAAGCGAACTCTCGATATCCAATTTAAGTTTTTCTGTATTGTTATAGAGAGAGTTATAAAGACTTGTAGCCGTGACACAAACCTTATACATTGCGTCATTTTCGCTAAATAGTCCAAGTTGTTTTTTGACAGCAATTCCTGACTCCAACGAAGATACATACTTCAAAGCAGCCGGAATAATATCTTTACAACTCATATCAAGCATTGTCCGCGCTTCAATGTTGACCGTCTTCGAGTAGTTTTCATATGCAATTTCTTTTCTTGCATATAACTCTTTTTCTGTAAAGACTCTGTTTCTTGAAAATAAATCAATATTTTTTTGTAAGGTTATATAAGGCAAAACATCAACCGTAGTTTTCAAATTTAAAAGACCACGGTTTTTGGCTTCCGAAACCCATTTTTCAGAATAGTTATCACCACTGAAAATAATACGTCTGTGTTTTGAAAATGTCTCTTGAAGGATTTTCTCAACCTCTGTGTTAAAATCAGCGCATTTTTCAAGTCTTTCGGAAAAATCGACAATAACATCGGCAACAGTCGTGTTAAGCACGATATTCACAGATGAAATGGACATAGATGATCCCGGCATTCTGAACTCAAATTTATTAGCTGTAAAAGCGAACGGTGATGTTCTGTTTCTGTCAGCGGTATCAAGCTTAAAATCAGGCAAAACATCAACACCTGTATGCAATTTAGAAACGTGAGCGCCATCGTAATTCTCACCGCTTATTATGCAATCAACAATGTTTTCAAGTTCTTGACCAAGGTAGACAGAAACAATTGCAGGCGGAGCTTCGTTTCCGCCAAGACGATGGTCATTTCCGACGCTCGCAACAGAATAACGAAGAAGATCCTGATGCTCATCAACAGCTCTGATAACAGCAGCAAGAAAAACCAAAAACAGCTTGTTCTCATATGGTTTTTTGCCGGGTTTAAACAAATTAAGACCGGTATCGGTTCCAAGTGACCAGTTATTATGTTTACCGCTTCCGTTAACACCTTTAAAAGGCTTTTCGTGAAGTAAGCACACAAGACCGTGTTTCAACGCGATCTTTTTCATAAGCTCCATTGTAAGCTGGTTATGGTCAGTAGCAATATTAGTAGAACAATAAACGGGTGCTAATTCGTGCTGCGCAGGAGCCGCTTCATTATGCTCTGTTTTGGCATAAACGCCAAGCTTCCAAAGCTCTTCATCAAGCTCGTTCATATAATTCTTTACTCTGTTATTTATTGTACCAAAATAATGGTCGTCCATTTCCTGACCTTTAGGTGCAGGTGCACCAAAAAGTGTACGACCGGTAAATTTTAAATCTTTACGCTTTTCATATAACTCTTTATCAACCAAAAAATATTCCTGTTCGGCGCCAACAGTTGAAATTACACAGTTAGCGTCGGTGTTACCAAACAGTCTCAAAAGACGAAGGCTTTCACGGTTAATAAGGTCAACAGACTTTAGAAGCGGTGTCTTTTTATCCAGCATTTCACCTGTATATGAACAGAATACAGTTGGAATGTAGAGTGAATTATCTTTTATAAATGCATAAGAAGTCGGATCCCACGCAGTATATCCGCGCGCTTCAAAAGTAGCGCGGATACCGCCTGATGGAAAGCTCGATGCATCAGACTCACCTTTTATAAGCTCCTTACCGCAAAACTCCATAATAACAGTACCGTCAGAGCAAGGTGTAATAAAGCCGTCATGCTTTTCTGCGGTAATTCCGGTCATCGGCTGAAACCAATGGGTATAGTGAGTGGCACCTCGTTCAATAGCCCACTCTTTCATAGCGTTGGCAACTTCGTTTGCAATATTTATATCAAGTTCATTATGCTGACTAATTGTGTTTGTCAAAGAATCGTAAATTTCTTTTGATAACCGTTTTTTCATTTCACGGTCATTAAACACGTTATAGCCAAACATTTCAGGAATATTCATATTCAAACTCCTAAAAATAATAAAATTATATTAATTATATTTAAAATAAAAAATCATGTCAAGCATATTCTGAAACTATAACATAACCCTTGTCCACTTTAAAACAATCAAGTTGAGCAGACGTATCATCAATTGTTCTAACAGCCTTGCCTTTTTTTATATAAATCACGTCGTTTTTATTTATCATTACACATTTAAATCCATAAAATGCACGCAATATTCTGTCAATTTTTTCAAAGCTATCAACAAAAGAGAATGACATATCAGAGTTTGAAGGCTCCGGCCAGTACTCCCCTTTTGTCTGACAAAAGGAATTTTCAAGAAAATGCTCGGGGTTTTCAAAAAATTCTTTTGTGATTATTTTTGCATAATATGCATTTTTTTCAGTTAGCGTTTCTAGGTTTTCATCGTTATTAACATTAAAAACTTTTTGTAGCACTATCTCCCCTGTATCAAACTCTTTTGCAAGTTTGTGTAGTGTAACGCCCGACCTTTTTAGATCTTTGAGAATTGTAACGGGCTGTGGCCAAGGGCCTCTGCCATTTGGTAAAATAGCAGGGTGAATATTAACACCACTGATTGAGTCAACAATAGGTATTTTATAATAATAACCGGCAGAAAATAGTAAATCACACCCTTTTTGAGATAATAAAATTATATCAGAAAATTCCACTTTTTTATCTGTTATCTCAATATTATTTTCTTTTGCAAAAGCATAAACCCTATCAGAAAACTCATAGACACCATCCACTTTACATGTGAAAATTTTTACTATTTCATTTCCGCTTTGTTTAATTTGTTCCAAGCAATCATAAAACAAATCAAACCCAAAATATGCAACTTTCATTCATACCTCTCAAAAATAAAAACCCGTCAACAGACGGGTTTTTAATATGGTGCCGGTGACCGGGGTCGAACCGGTACGGTATCGCTACCACTGGATTTTGAGTCCAGCACGTCTGCCAATTCCATCACACCGGCGCAAACAATATTAATATTATATATGATAAACACAAAAATATCAATACTGTTTTTTTAAAAAATTATTTACATGTCTCAACGAATGTGTTGTATAAATCCATCGGGAACGGCTTTTTCATCTGAAGAGCTTCCTGTACATCAAAGTTTACAAGGTTGCCGCTGTTAATACCGCAAGCACGGTTGCTCTTGCCTTCGCAAAGAAGCTCAACAGCATATCTGCCAAGACGTGTTGCTTTAACTCTGTCATCAGCAGAAGGTGCACCGCCGCGAAGGATGTGACCGGTAATAGTTGCACGGGTCACAATGCCTGTGTCTGCTTCAATTTTTGCAGCAAGTTCATGTGAACCGCCAACACCTTCAGCAACAATAATAACAAAGTGATTTTTACCTGCCGCCTGACTTTCACGGATATTTTTCAAAACATCTTCGTATGTTGTTTTAACCTCAGGAATCATAATTGCAGTCGCACCGGTCGAAATACCTGTGTAAAGAGCAACGTAGCCTGCGCCCCTACCCATAACCTCAACAACAGAGCATCTGTCATGCGATTCCATTGTATCACGAAGTCTGTCAACCATTTCAATTGCACAGTTAACAGCAGTATCAAAACCAATTGTATACTCGCTCATTCCAATATCGTTATCAATTGTAGCAGGAATACCGATACAAGGAACACCATTCTTCGAAAGATCGGCAGCACCTCTAAAAGAACCGTCACCACCAATTACAACAATACCTTCAATGTTGTTCTTTTTGCATGTTTCAACAGCTCTAAGAACACCCGCAGGCTCTTTGAACTCAAGGCAACGGGCAGAATAAAGAAAAGTGCCACCTTTATTTATTATACGTGAAACAGTGCAATAATCCATCTTAATAAAGTTGCCTTCCATAAGACCTTTATAGCCCTGTTTAATACCAACAACTTCAATACCCTTATTAAGTGCTGTTTTTACAACAGATCTTACAGCAGCATTCATCCCGGGAGCATCACCGCCGCTTGTAAGAACACCAAGTTTTTTGATTTTTGTACTCATTTTTCATCCTCCGAGAGCAAAATAATTCCAATTAGGTATTTTACAACAACATTTAACAAAATTCAACTACTTTATGACAATATTTTTATCGCCAAGAATACTTTTTAATTCATCAATGAGTGTATACGATAAATCAACTTTAATCTTATCACCTGTTGTAAGCGATTTTCCTGTATCCGAGAAATGTAAAATACAGCTGTGCTTTCCAACATGTGTACGAAGAGATTTTAGAACCAACTCATATAAAAAAGAATCCATTGAGGGAATATTGAGATATAGTTTTTTATATTCATTTACAACAGTATCCGGATTGGGAAATTTTGTGTAATTACAGATAAGCTGAATAGTATCATCATCCTTTTTAGATACTGACCCTTCAACCTCAACAATTGTGCCAACTTCCATCTGCGTTTTAAAAGCATCATATTGTTTTGGAAAATAAATTATTTCAACGGTTCCCGAAATATCCTCAACAGTAACATATGCCATATCACGCAGTTGTCTAGTTGTAACAACTTTCAGTGTGTCTATTATACCAAATATTTTAATCTTATTATCAGCAGATATTCCGGAAATTTCAGAAATTAGCGTATACTTACCCGAATTATAAAGCGGCATAAAGGGCTTTAGTGGATTTTCAGAAATATATAAACCGAGATATCTTTTTTCGAGATCAAGTTTTTTCTCAAGTTCATACTCCGGCATTGATTTTGAGAAAAAGTCAAATTCAAAATCAGGCTCATCCTCATCGAAAAAAGAAATCTGATTTTCATCAATTTTGTTTTGGCTTAACAAGTAATAATGTAATGCTCTGTCATAAACAGTCATCATATGTCGACGCGAAAAACCAAAGCAATCAAATGCTCCTGCGCAGATCAAGCTTTCGATAGCACGTTTTGTTATATCATTCATTGAAACACGTGATATAAAGTTAATATAATCTTTAAAATCACCGTCAAAGTCACGTTCTTTATCAATAGCTTCTGCCATTCTTTTTCCAACATTCTTTATAGCTGCAAGACCATAGTAGATTGAATTATCATTTGCTACAAACTCACATCTGCTTTTATTAATGTCGGGCGGAAAAACAGTAATACCCATTCTGTTACACTCCGCAATATACTCCTTAACTTTGTCGGTATTATACATAACACTTGAAAGTAAAGATGCCATAAAATAAGCGGGATAATTAGCCTTAAGATATGCTGTACGATAAGCAATAACGGCATAACCCGCTGCATGAGATTTGTTAAAGCCATACTTTGCAAATTCGCTCATATCATCAAAAATTGATTCTGCGATCTTGGGTTTAATTCCGTTATCCTTACAGCCATCGCAGAAGACCTTCCGTTCTGACTGCATAATATCGTATTTCTTTTTACTCATTGCAGCACGCAAAATATCAGCGCGCTCATACGAGTACCCCGCCAGAACTCTTGCAATATCCATAACCTGTTCCTGATAAACAATACATCCGTATGTATCTTTGAGAATAGGTTCAAGCTTGTCAGTTTTGTATACTACTTCAATCGGAGATTTTCTATTTTTAAGATATTGTGGAATCGAGTCCATAGGACC
>JAZQDN010000073.1:0-18935 GCA_045546815.1 Eubacteriales bacterium | reverse complement strand
AGGTCATCGTAAATGATGAGCACGTCCTTGCCCTGCTCTCTGAAGTACTCCGCCATCGCACAGCCTGAATAGGGTGCGATGTACTGAAGCGGTGCGCTCTCTGACGCTGATGCTGAAACGATTATCGTATAGTCAAGTGCGCCGTGGCTTTCAAGCTCGTTTGCAAACTGAACAACCGATGTATTTTTCTGTCCGATTGCAACGTAAACGCACAGTACGTTCTGATTTTTCTGATTAAGGATGGTGTCGAGCGCAATTTCGGTTTTACCTGTCTGTCTGTCACCGATAATGAGCTCACGCTGACCGCGTCCGATAGGGATCATACTGTCAATAGCCTTGATACCCGTCTGCAGCGGTCGCGAAACGCTTTCACGCTCGATAATTCCGGGGGCTTCTGCCTCGATCGGCTTTGACTGTGTGGTCTCGATGGGACCTTTGCCGTCGATAGCCTGACCGAGTGCGTTTACAACGCGTCCCAGCATACACTCGCCGACGGGCACCTGCAAAACAGAGCCTGTGCGCTTTACAAGCGAGCCCTCGTGTACGTCGTTATCGTTTGACAAAAGTGCAACCGATACCGTGTCTTCCTCGAGGTTTTGCGCAAGTCCGTGCGAGCCGTCGTCAAACTCGACAAGCTCGTTTGCCATACAGCCCGTAAGACCGTACACACGCGCGATACCGTCGCCGACAAGAACGACTGTTCCTGTCTCGGTCATTTCCAGCTTGGATTTATAGTTTTTTATCTGTTGTTTAATAATATTGCTTATTTCTTCGGGTGTACCGTTCATTTGTCTATCACTTCCTTCACATCGTGCAGTCTGCGTTTAAGGCTGCCGTCAATTACCTTGCCGTCAACCTCGATTATAAGTCCGCCAAGCACCGATTCGTCTGTCCTGCACTCGAGCTGTACGCTGTGGTTACACATCGCCTCGAGCTTTTTGATAAGCGCCTGCTTTTGCATATCGTCAAGCGGCCTTGCGCTTGTGACAACTGCTGTCGACTTTTTGAGATGCTCTGCAAAAAGCGCTTCGTATACGCGCACGCAGTCAAAAAAGTCCTTTATCGCGCCGCGCTCGCACAAAAGCTGTAAAAACGACAGCGCATATTCGGGCAAAGCGTCCGAAAACGCGCTCTCAAGCGCCTGTGTGCGCTCGGCTACAGGGATGCCGTAGCAGGCGAGAAAATCAATGTACTCCGGGTTTTTGTCAAAGACGTCACTAACCGATTTGAGCGCATCGCTTATTTGCGATGTCATATTTTGTTCAAGCGCCAGAGCAAACAGTGCTTCGCCGTATTCTTTACTCGTTTTGGTCATCGGGCTCACCTAATTTTTCAATGAACGAGTCAATAAGCTCGCGGTGGTCGTCTTCGTTTATCTCGCGACCGAGCAGCTTTTCAGAAATCTGCACAGATACGTCGGCGATTTCGTGACGGATTGTGCCCTCGGCTTTTTTGAGCTCAAGCTCGGCGTCGGTCTCGGCGCGCTTGATTATAACGTCAGCCTTTTGACGAGCTTCGGTTACAATGCTTTCGGCGCGGCGGTTTGCGTTGCTTGTCGCGTCCTGAATAATGCCGTCTGCCGTATCGCGTGCGCTCTCGAGCTTTTGCTCGTACTCGTCGCGTGCAGCGTTTGCCTCTGCCATCGCCTTGTCAGCTTCAGCATAATCGCTGTCGATTTTTGCGCGGCGGGCATCAAGCATTTTTTGCACCGGCTTAAACAAAAACTTTTTGATAATGACAAAAATCAGCAACAGATTACAAAGTGAAATTATTATATTCCATATGTTTACTGATATAATATCAAGTGTTTGCATTATTATTTACCTATTGCTTTTACTAAAATGTTTACAAGAAGGTTGGGTGCAACAAAGATGAGCAGGATTGCAATAACGAGCGAGTAGATACCCGTAGTTTCGGTAATTGCACAGCCCATGATCATTGTTGATGTGACAGCGCCCTTGCTTTCGGGCTGACGGCCGATAGCCTCAAGTGCCTTTGAAACGGCTTTGCCTTCACCGAGAGCAGCTCCGATCGAACCCACGCCCATACAGATCGCCGCGCCCAGAGCACAGCAGCTTAAGATAATACCAATTGCGATTTCCATAGTGTTTTTCCTCCGTAAATTAATTATTTGTTAACTGTTTTTTATTTTTAGCAAGCTTTTTTTGCTTTCTTTTTTCGTATTCGTCCTGCGGGAAGCCCATTGACACATTTAGCATCGTGAGCATCGCAAAGATGTATGCCTGCATACAGCCGCTGAATATATCAAAATAGAGCGACAGTATCGCAGGAAGTCCTATCTGCAAAAACGGGATATCGCCGATTACGCCCGGCAGCCAGCCGAGCACAAGGTTTGACAGATTTGCAAGCGCATAGGCTATGAGCACTGCGATGACCGAGCCCGACATTACGTTGCCGTAGTGACGGAACGCCATTGCAAGCGGTGTTGCCACCTCGCTCAAAATGTTCATCGGCAGCATTACGAATATCGGCTCTAAAAATCCCTTGATATAATTGAGCAAGCCACCCTTTAGCTTGTAGTAGGTTATTAAAATAAATACAAGTATTGCCCAGCCCGCGATGATATTGAGGTCGGACGTCGGCGGGTAAAGACCGATGAGTGTAAGAAGGCTTGAAAACGCCGAGATGGCAAGCACCGCTGCTATAAACGGCGCAAAGCCTTTAAAAAACTCGCCCATCGATTCTACCGTCATATTCTGCACCGTTTCAACTATCCACTCCGCGATAAGCTGACGCTTTGTGACAGCCTTTTCGCAAAGCCCGTGGGTAAAGTACAGACACAGTCCCAACACCGAGACGACAACAAGAAGCGAATTTATCTGTGCTGACGTTATCGGCCAGTCCTGCAGCGGCATGGGTACGGTAAAATATATCTGCGCGCCCGTTATCTCAATACCGCCTGACAGAGGTGTTGTGAGTATTTTTATAATCATTCCTGCTATAAGGGGAAGCACCGTCAACGCAATCAACAAAATGTCGACTGCCAGAAAACGACGGCTTTTTGTGTTCATCAGTTTTCGCCCTCCTTATTTTTGTATAAAATCGGGTACAGCGTCACCGCAAACTGTGCAAACAAAAAGGGAAGCACCGTTGCAATGCCGTTAAACACGGGAACGCAGATACCGATTACTGCAACAATTATCAGTGCGAGGTATCGCACCGACTGCGACAGCTTTAAGGTGTTCTTTGCGTCCTTTTCATCCTTTGACACAGCGCTTTGCACAAAAAGTGCCAATACATAAAAGTTTAAAACTGCGGCGCAGGCACCCAAAAGATTGCCTGTCAGCACGGTGTAATCCCACTTTTTTAAAAAGAAAAACCCCGCCTGCATAATCAGGCTGAGTATCGTCGTGAAAGACGCAATATATACAGTGTTGTCAATCACGGCTTTTTGCGGTTTTATCATTACCATAATTATCCTTTTTCTATTAATATTAATAAATATATCACAACAGTAATTCAATGTCAATTATATGTAGTATTAAATATATATGAACAAAAATACCTAAAAACAGTTGACTTGCATTTTTTTGTTTGCTATCATTAAGCTAAACTTGTAAAGTTTTTAACTAAAATTGTACAGAAGGGCGTTTTTTAAAAAAATGGAACTTGGATTTAAAATTTATTTTACCAAAAAAACAGCGTATGTCTCAAAGGCACTGCTTTTAGGTGAGGTAAACGGTGACGTAACCGTTTACAAGACAAAGGTCGATCACGTAAACGTTGAATGGATACATACGAAGCACGAGGGCGGCACACTCGTTGATATGAAGGTAAGCTCTGACGAGCCGCTTGGCATCTCGCGCATCGACAGCATTATCGTATCGACAGATAAGCCTGAGGCTACCGACCACATTTCAGTTTTAGGTCGTGAAACAACCAAAAGCGAGATCCGTTTTCCGCACGAGTTTGCGGTGGATACCGAGTACTGCGAAACTGCGATGGGTCTTTACAAAACACTTGACAAAAACGGACTTATCGTGGCAGGCATTGCGCCTTTTAAAAATATCTGCAAGGCAGTTATTAACAAGAATGAATCGGGTGATTTTACCTTCAGCGTAAAGACAGAGTATACCGAGGGAATGCTCGATTATACCGAGCTTGTAACAGAGCGCGCGTATATTAACGAGGATACTACAATTTCGCATCTGTTCAAGGTGTATCGCGACCTTTTACCGCAGAGCACATTTCCTATGCCAAAGCTTGTCGGCTGGAACACGTGGGACTATTATCTTGACAAGGTAAAGGCAGAGGATATCTTTGAAAACGTTGCGGCGCTCAAGGAAATGCCGTTTGCAGATTTACTTGATTACATCGTAATCGATGACGGCTGGCAAAAGGGTTGGGGTGAATGGACGGAAAATGAAAAATTCGCCTGCGGCTTAAAAGCGGTTGCCGACGATATACGTGCGGCGGGCTTTATACCGGGCATATGGATGACACCTGTCGGCATACGTGACGACGTTGCAGTTTTTAAAGACCATCAGGATTGGCTGTGCCGTAATGAAAAGGGTGAACTTTTATTCTCAATGGGTCTTTACTATCTCGACCCCACACACCCCGACGCAAAGCAGTTTATTCTTGATAACTATAAGTATCAGTACGATGCAGGCTACAGACTTTTCAAGATGGACTACGTTTCGCCGCTTCTTGAGGTTAAAAGCTTTTATGATAAGGATGCATCGCCCTATGGCGTGCTTGCTCGTCTTGTTGAAGATGTCAAAGCATACACAGGTCCCGACGCAGTCGTGCTCGGCTGCTCACTGCCGCTTGAGTGCGGCGCGGATATTGCACCGTCAATGCGCATAGGACTTGATATTCACAACCATTTCCCGCACGTGCGCGCAATCGCACGTTCAATTTCGTGGTCGAGCATTTACAACAACAAAATCACTCGTGTTGACCCTGACTTTCTTGTTGTTCGCGGTGAGGAAACGTCAAATGAACCGCTTATCTGGGAGGGCAACAAGCGTAACGATTTTTATGCGCCTCCTCGAGCCAAGCAGACTGATAAAAACAGAATGAAGCTTATCTGGCGCCACGGCGACCAGTTTGACGCGATAGAGGCTGAAACATGGGCAAATCTTGTTGCAATTTCGGGCGGTAACATATTCCTTTCCGACAGAATGTCGGTGCTCAACGAGCGCGGTATAAAGATTATCGAAAATGCGTTCAAGATTGCAGGCGACAACCTTGACCCTGTTTATCTTGCAGATGACTACCGTCAGCCGTCGCTGTGGAAGGGCGACAAAGCCGTTGTTATTGTAAACTGGGAAGAGATGCCAAGAACAATTACCGTTTCAGGCATTGATAAAAAACTCATATCCGACAAACCCTTTACGCAAAAGGGCGACAAGGTTACGGTAACACTCTTACCGCACGAAAGCTTTGCAGGACTTTATAAATAAAATTAAAAAGAGCTCACTATTGTGAGCTCTTTATTTTTGCTGTTTCTCTTGGTATCGTAAGCGACCAGATGCTGATGTTTCGATTTTCTTCAATAGCTTCTATAGCCTCTCTTGCATCGCGTTTTACAAGCAGGTCGTCGCTCTCATTTTTAAGTCTGCACAGTGCGGGGACTGCGCTGTCGCCGATGTTTTCGAGCAGTGTGATATCGACCTCATCAAGAGAGCCGTCAAGGTATCTTTCAACGTTGTAGTTTGCAATCACTGCGTCAATATTGCATATAGACAGTGCGCTGAACGCCACAACGGTAATCGCAAGCGATACCGCAAGCGCGGGTATTGATTTGAAAAACTGCTTTAAGAATATCACGATAAAGGCGAGTGCCAGCACAAGCATAAACCACAGCGGGTACACACGCATACGTGTAAGACCGAATCTGTCGATATACAGCACCATTTTGGATATTGCCGTTGCAATGAGCACAAGCGTGCACAGCGATAAAACGGCACTGAGTATACGCTTTACCGCGTTGCCGCGGACGATAAGTGCAAGCAGAGCGATTATCACAAGGTTTATGACGGTAACGGCGCAAAGCTCGAAAAATCCGTCACGTGCATAGCCTGCAATGCTGAGATTTCCGGGGATTTTGCCCGAAAAAGCGGAAATGTAGTACTGCCACTGTGAAATGAAGAATATAACGTAAACCACAAGCATCGGAACTACCGCCGCAAGCGATGACAGTGCGGGTATAAACTTGATGGTGTTTGAGGTGGTTGTAAGACCGTCAGCGGTGATGAGGGTCTTACACTTGTTGTTTTCTGACGATGAAAGCAGGCTGTAAAAACAGAATGCAATGGGGATACCGAATATTGCGCTTGCGATGTGACCGAAAATGTCGCCGAACTCGTAGTCAAAAACTACGGTGAGAAGGTTTTTAAAGCCGTCGTCGTATGACAAAAGACCGATGACGAGCGCGGTCGGGATGATTGCGAGGATAAGACCGAAGATGATTTTTAAAATCGCGGTTATGTTAAACTTTGTCTTGCCCGAAAAAAGCGCCTTGAAGATTGAAAAGAACGACGCAAACGGCATAAATACCAGCGCTTTGAAAAAGTCCCACACGATAAAGTCGTTAAAGCCGTCTTTAAGTCGGTTACCGCAGGCGGCATACACGTAGTAGGCGATGGCGGCAGTTGAGTATGCAAACGCAATGGTGTGCAAAAAGCCGTTTGACGAAAAGATGAGCGACAGCGACATTACGACAGCAGACAGTGCCGAAAGCACCGTGAGCGCGCTGAATTTGGCTTTTTTGACTATCAGAAATATGGTTGTCGCGCCAAGCAGTGCGAGTATAAGCAAAAATGCTCCGAACGGGTGCGAGTGCACAGGGACCGCGCGGCAGAATGCGTAGCCTGCGAGCAGCGACAGCCACGCAAAGATTGAATTTATAACGCTTTGTTTTTGTTCTTGTTGTTGTTCACACATAGGTTTTTACTCCTCTCTGTATTCAATTATGTCCTCAACGTTGCACTCAAGTGCTTTGCAAATCGAGTCCAGCGTTGAAAACCTGATTGCCTTCGCTTTGTTGTTTTTTAGTATTGATAGGTTGGCAAGGGTGATGCCCACCTTGTCCGACAGCTCGTTAAGCGACATTTTTCGCTTTGCCATCATTACATCAAGATTTATAATAATCATATGGTGGCACCCCGCTATATCGTAAAGTCATTTTCTGATTTTATCTCGGTTGCCTGTTCAATTACGTTTTTGACAACACGCAGGCACAGCCCTAAAAAGATGCAGGCGAACGCCGCAAAAAACGCAATCATAAAATAAAAGCCGAGCACGGTGCAAAGGACACCGAGCAGCAGTGCGCACCACGATATTGCACGTATCAGCGCCACACTTTTTGAGGTAAACACAAGCGACTTTCGCACACGCAGTAAAAGCCAGAAAAGAAGCGCGTCCGCCACCGTCATAGTCGTTAAAATTGCATATGCAATTGCCATTATTGTTTTCCAGCTCTGTGCAACAGCCGAGCTGTGAAGAGAGGTGTAAACATAAACGATAAGCGGCATATAAAAGTAGCCTGCGACAAGTATTATAAAAAACAGTACCGATAAAATGATTGACAGCATCACCGATGCTTTATTTGGAATTTTTAACATATGCTTACCCCCTGTATCTGTCACTATAATAACCGATAAAAACTCGTTTGTCAATATAAATTTATTGAAAAACAATAAAATCTCCCTGCCCTTATTAATAGGGTAGGGAGATTATTTTTAATAGTATATATCGAAAGAGTCAAATTTACAGTCGAGCGGGATAATATTGTCCGCGATTTTTTTGCCGTCAGCAAAGATGCCTTTGTTTTCGCCGCGCTTGAATGTGAGACTGTATTTTTTGCCGCGATAGAGTCGGCAAACGGAGTACTCGTTCCAGTCGGTCGGCGGGTGCGGGTCAATTTCGAGACCGAAAAGACCTGCCCTTACACCGAGTATTTCGCCAAAGCCACCGTGAAGCAGCCACGCGGGCGTTGCGGTAAACCAGGTGTGCAGATTCATACCGAAGGCGTCGCAGTCGGGACCGAAATGCACATTACCTGTACAAAACGGCTCGCTTGTGCGTCGGCAGTCGGGGTTATCGCGGTGATTGGGTACTGTGCGGCACCACGTGTCGTAGGCGGCGTCACAGTCACCCGCGGCGACATCGCCGAACACCTTGAAGGTTGCGGCGTGAAGGTAGATTGCACCGTTTGCGTATGTACCGGGTGCCTGACGCGAAAGACGTCCGCACGTTGTATCGTTGATATACGGCGGATAGATAAGGCAGGGACCGTAAGGTGTCGTAAGATATGTGTCAACGGCGCGACGCATCTTTTTAATGCGCACAGGGTCGGTTTCGAGCCCTGAAAGTAAAGCCCACGTCTGCGTGTTGAGATAAATTCTGCCCTCACGGCATTTATGTGAGCCGATCGGTGTGCCGTCACACTTGAAGCCGTAGACGTACCAGTTGCCGTCCCACGCAACATCGCGCACGATTTGTCGGTATTCGTCATTACGATCGCGCAGGGTTTTTGCTTTGTCGGTGTTACCGATTGCATCCTCAAGCTCTGCAAGGATATTTTGCGCCCAAAAGGCCTGCATCGTTGCCCAGGCAGACGTTGCTGTGCCGTCTACGTTTACGCCCGCAAGACCGTCAAGCCAATCGCCGTCACGAAGAAGCAGCAGTCCGTTGTCTCCGCGAAGATTGTACGCGTGGTCGAGCATATTCCACAAATGCTCCTCGACCGTGTCCTCTATATCGCTTTCAAAGTATTTGACTTTTTTATTTAAAAATTCAAGGTCGCCCGTCTCTTTTATATACTGCGAGACGGTTGCAGGCGCCCACAGCGGACAGTCGACAAAGTCCTGCGGCATTGCAACACCCGTTTTTGAATCGAACACACGCATTGTGTGACCGTCGGGATAAACAAACGACAGCGCCTCTAAAATTCTGCGCTTTGAATAGTCGGGCGATATTAAAAGCGCGCCCCAGCAGTCCTGCATAACGTCGCGGTAACCGCCGTTTTCGTTGTTGCGGTTGTATAGATATGTAAGTCCGACCTGATGCTTAAGCCAGATATTTAAAAACCGCTCCATATTCTTGTCGGGAATACTACAGGTGTTGTTTGTAAAGAGCGTGTCTTTTTTATTACATACCGCCGCAAGCTCGCTCTTTGCTATGCCCACATCGGTATATTTTTTGCAAAGCTCCGTAGCTTCTTTGGCGTCGTGAGATACCGCGCTCACAACACAAAATTCATTCGGGTTTTGTGTAAAAACGCTTGCAACGGTATACGAAAAATCTTTATAAACGGGGTCAAGGTGGCGGTGGGTCGTAAGCTGTTTTTCGGTTATTCTCTCTGCTTTTTTGTCGGTGCAGTCGGTTATTGCAAACGCGCCGTAAAGGGTAGGGTAATACTTGCCGCCGATATTTGCTGTGGCAAAAATACCGTCGTCAAGGTTTTCGGTTACAACGTCGGTGCAAGGCATTTTGGTGCCCTTGTAGTCCATAAACGACCACGTCTGCTCGGCGCGGAAGGTCATGTTCTCGGTGTCGCCGCTCAACTTTACAAGCCAGCACTCGCACGGGTCGTTTTGGGTAACAAATACTTTAATATTACACTCAACGCCCATTTCGCTTGATATAAATTCAACGTACGCGGGCGTTACGTTGCAAACAACACTGTCGCAGTCAAAAAGGTTGACGGTGTTGCCGTTTTTGTCTGTCATTTCAAGCAGGCGTCTGCCGTCGAGATGGCGGGGCATAAACAGTTCTGAATTAAAAAATCGGGTGATACGGTTGCAAAAGCGCTCGTAAATTATGTAGCCCTCTCCAATATTTGTCACAGCGGATGCAAAGCGGTCGTTATACAGCATCTGCACCCACGGACGCGGCGTGTTTTTGTCGGTAACGGTGTAGGTTTTGCCGTCGTCACTAAAGTGACCGAACGTCTTTTCGGTGTTGTAATAATCTTCAAAAGTGGGGTAGTACGGTACTACGTCAACGTAGTATTTTTGGTTTTTGTTTTCCATATCAGTACATCCATTCTGTCGGTATTAAAAATGTATACGGTGCGGTTGCGATCGCAAAGGTGAGTGCAAGGCGGAGCCGCATCGGTTTTTCAAGCTTTTTAAACGAAATGAAATAGTCAAAGACAAAAATCAGCACACCCGAAATTATAAGAGCGGGAATTGTAAAATACAGCTCGTCTGCAGTTGCACTCCATTCAAGGAGCAGTGTTACCAGCATAAGCCCCGAACCGATGATGTCCGACAAAAAGCCAAACAAAAATACTTTGAGTATGCATTTTTTATAAATTTGTTTTTTGTCCTGCATTTTAAAAACAAGCATCGCAATAATCAGTACCAGGCTGTCTATCACAAAGTTTGCGGGGACAATTATCAGCCACGTTGTCGGCAAAAGCAACAGCATCCAGAACGGAAAGATCACGTTATATAATCTTGTGTCTTTTTTCATAGTAAATCTCCTTTGGGGTATCCCTTGTCAATAAGCGTAATATCTTCAAACTGCATATAATATTTATTATCATTCAATGCATCTTCAATTGTAAAATCGTCGAACAGCCGTTTTTCAATTATGCTTTCATACTTTTTTATATCGTCAAAGTGGTTTTTTATGTAGCTCTCGCTCATAACAAGACAGCAAAAACGTATGTTTTCAAGATACTCTTTTTCAAAGCCGTCCTTCCAGTCAATCGGGACGTAGCACCCCTCGATAATGAGATTTTGTTCATTCTCGATAGCGGTTTTGATAATCTCTCTCACAATCGGCCACAGATAGTCTGTGAGTTTATCGTCGTCGCAGGGAGTGAGCATCGTGTTACCACTGCGGATAAGCCCCATTTTTATGTGGTCTATTGACATACACGGATATTTGTATTTTTCGATAAGTTTTTTAGCAAGTGCCGTCTTGCCTGTGTGCGATGCCCCTGTTATTAAAAAAATCATACATTTTCCCTTTAAAATAATTCTGTGACAGTTTTATAAATGGTTTCTTATTTATAATAACATCAATAACACTATCTTTCAACTTTTTTAATCTTCAAATTATTTTCGATTTTATAAAAACTGTTGACAAAGCATTTCTCTCACATTATAATACATTTGAACAATTGTTCAAATGTATTTATGGGTGATGAGAGAAGGGGACACTTATATGAAAGACATTAATATAAATAAACAAGAGCAGCTTGCTACGTGTGACAATATACATGTGCATGAAAGCGTTATAAAAACTGTTAAGGAAAATATGCCGTCGACCGATGACCTCTACGACCTCGCGGAGCTGTTCAAGATATTCGGTGACAGCACGCGCATACGTATTTTGTACGTGCTTTTTGAGCACGAGATGTGTGTTTGCGACCTGGCGCAGACGCTTGATATGACGGTGTCGGCGATATCGCATCAGCTGCGCGTTTTAAGGTCGGCGGACCTTGTGCGTTTTCGCCGTGACGGCAAAACGGTGTTTTATTTTTTGGCAGATGACCATGTCCGCAAAATACTCGGACAGGGTATGGAGCATATAAAGGAGTAGTACTATGAAAAAGACATTTTTACTTGATGAGATTGACTGTGCAAACTGCGCCGCCAAGTTTGAGCGCGCGGTAAACGAAATTGACGGCGTGCAGAGCGCGACCGTAAACTTTTTTGCACAAAAGCTTATACTCGAGGCGGACGACGACAAGTTTGACGCTGTTGTAAAGCAGGTTGTAAAGGTTGCAAAAAAGGTCGTGCCCGACTGCGAGATAGTACTGTAATGAGAAAAAAGGATAAAAAGGTGCTGTGGCGCATTATTGCATCCGCAGCTGTTTTTGCGCTGTCGCTGATTTTTACATATAAATATGTATCGCTTGCGCTGTGCTTTGTCTCCTATGCCGTTATCGGCTGGGACGTTTTGTACCGCGCGGTACGGAATATAGTTCGCGGTCAGGTTTTTGACGAAAACTTTTTAATGGCGATTGCAACGATCGGCGCGATTTTTACGGGTGAGTATCACGAGGCAGTATTCGTAATGCTGTTTTATCAGGTGGGCGAGCTGTTTCAGAGCATCGCTGTCGGCAAAAGCCGTAAATCAATTACGGCGCTTATGGACTTAAACGCCGACACCGCCTGCGTTTTGCGTGACGGCAACGAGCAGATCGTCGACCCCGCCGAAGTTGCAGTAGGCGATATAATGGTCATCCGTCCCGGCGAAAAAATCGCGCTCGACGGCATTATCACGCAGGGCGAGAGCGAGGTCAACACACTGTCGCTTACGGGCGAAGCGGAGCCTGTGTATGTGACGGTAGGCGATAGCGTTATGTCAGGCTGTGTCAATATTAGCGGTGTGATTTACGTAAATGTAACACACGAGCTGTCACAGTCGACCGTTTCAAAAATAATGGAGCTTGTCGAAAATTCCGCCGCAAACAAATCAAAGAGCGAGGCGTTTATAACCCGCTTTGCGCGCTACTACACCCCCGCGGTTGTTATCGGTGCGCTCTGTCTTGCGCTTATCCCGCCGATTTTTGTGGGTAATATTTCAGAATGGGTCTATCGCGCGATGACCTTTCTTGTAATCTCCTGCCCCTGCGCGCTTGTGATATCGGTGCCGCTTACATTTTTTGGCGGTATCGGACGCGCCTCACGTGACGGTATTCTTGTAAAGGGCGGTGTACATCTCGAGGCACTCGCAAAGTGTGACACCGTTATTTTTGACAAGACGGGCACGCTGACCGAGGGCGAGTTTGCAATAACGCAGGTTTTGCCGAGCGGCATAGATGAAACCGAGCTTTTATGCTACGCATCGGCGGCAGAGAGCTTTTCAAACCACCCGATTGCAAGGGCAATAACCGACGCCTGCCCGCAGCCTCGTAATGTAAGCGATTTTTGTGAGCTTGCGGGTCGCGGCACGCGGGTGATTTACAACAACAAGGAGATACACGCAGGAAACGCAGCGCTTATGCAAAGCCTTGGGATTGACGTGCGCGAGCAGAATGCTGTCGGTACGGTCGTGTACATCGCGGCAGACAAAGAGTACGCGGGCTGCATAGTTTTAAACGACAAAATAAAGCCGACGGCAAAGCGCGCGATAAAGGAGCTCGGTCTACACACAGTTATGCTGACGGGCGATAAAACGCAGGTGGCAGAGCAGGTGGCGTATGAGCTTGGAATAACGGAGTTTTACTCACAGCTTTTGCCTGCCGACAAGGTTGAAATAACAGAAAAGCTGATAAATGACGGTAGGACCGTTGCCTTTGCGGGTGATGGCATAAACGATGCGCCTGTGCTTGCGCGTGCACACGTCGGTATCGCGATGGGCGGCATAGGCTCGGATGCGGCAATCGAGGCAGCAGACATTGTGCTGATGGACGACAATCCGCAAAAGATTGCGCAGGCTATCAGTTTATCTAAAAAAACGTGCAGCATCGTGCGCCAGAACATCGCCTTTGTGCTTATTGTAAAAGCGCTGACACTTGCCCTCGGTGCACTTGGCATCACAGGAATGTGGGCGGCGGTATTTGCCGACGTCGGCGTTGCGGTCATCGCAATACTTAATGCAATCCGTATAATGAAATATAAAAAAGCGGTCAAATGACCGCTTTTTATTTATTAAGTGCTTCTATGATTTTTTCTGCACAGCGCATTCCGTCAACCGCCGCAGACGTTATTCCGCCTGCGTATCCTGCGCCCTCGCCCGAAGGGTATAGCCCTGAAATATTTAACGCACAGTAATTTTCGTCGCGGATTATACGCACAGGAGACGAACTGCGCGTTTCGGGAAAGGTGAGCACCGCGTCGGGTGCGCCGAAGCCTGCGATTTTTTTGTCAAAATCGAACAGAGCGTTTTTAATGCTGTCCGCTATAAAATCGGGCAGTACTTTTTTTATGTCACAGTGTACGGTGTGCGGCTTTACGGTAGGGGTCACCCTGTGCTTTTTAACCGGCTCACCCGTCAGGTCGCCTGCGTAGCAGTAGGGGACGGCGCCGTCTTTTATACCGTATGCCTTTTGCTCGATTTGTCTTTGCAGATATATTCCCGCTAAAACGTTATCGCCCTCAAGGTCGTCGGGTCTGACCTCCACAAGCAGAGCACTGTTTGCGTTTTTTCCGTCGCGCGAAGAGTAGCTCATTCCGTTTACCGCAATGCCGCCCTGCTCGCTTGATGCGTTTACCACCTCGCCGCCCGGACACATACAAAAGGTGTACACCGCATGCCCGCTTTTTAGGTGCGAAACGAGCTTGTAGTCTGCGGCGCCGAGTGCGGGGTGAAATGCAAAGTCGCCGTACAGCGATTTGTTTATATCGCTTTGCAGATGCTCAATGCGCGCGCCCATTGCAAACGATTTGCGCTCGAGCGAAATGTTATGTCTGTAAAGCATTTCATAGGTGTCGCGTGCCGAGTGTCCGATTGCCAAAAGCAGTATTGAGCAGGGGAGTTTTTTGCCGTTTACGGTGACCGATTTGATTTTACTGTCAAACTCGATGTCCTCGACTCTGCTGTCAAAGTGAATTTCACCGCCGAGGCGAAGTATTTCGTTTCGTATATTTTTTACAATATCTATCAGTACGTCTGTGCCGATGTGCGGCTTTGCCTCGTATAAAATTTTGCGGTCGGCGCCGAACTCACAGAAAGTTTCGAGCACCGTGCGACAGCGCACATCCTTTATGCCCGTGTTCAGCTTGCCGTCAGAAAAGGTGCCTGCACCGCCTTCGCCAAACTGCACGTTTGACTCGCACTCAAGCGCGCCGCCGTTCCAGAACCGCGCAACGTCTGCTTTTCTGCTGTCGACGTCGCGCCCGCGCTCATACACGATCGGCTTAAGACCTGCGCGCGCAAGGGTGAGGGCGGCAAACATCCCCGCAGGACCAAAGCCGACAACTATGGGGCGGGTGTCGCTTTCACATTTTTGCCAGACATATTCTTTTTTATTAAAAGGCTGTGCTTTTTTGCATCGTTTGAGTGAGGCGGCTTCGTTTTTGACTTCAACCACAAACGAGCAACAAAAAACAATATTGCTTTTGTGGCGCGCATCGACTGATTTTTTGTAAAGATACGCCGATGTAACGTCCTTGAGCCCTGTGTTTTGTAAAACAAGCGTTTTTGCGTCACTAAAATCGGTATCGAGCGGCAGGGTCACATTGTTTATTATAAGCATTTTACAATTCCCTCGCTCGCAACCGCCGCGCTTGACCACGCCCATTGCAGATTGAAGCCGCCGCAGTCACCGTCAACATCGATTATCTCGCCTGCAAAAAACATATTTTTATACTTTTTGCTCTCAAGGCTTTGGGACAGCTCGCTGTGACGTACACCGCCGCAGCTGACCTGCGAATTGATAAAGCCGGTGTTACCCGTCACCTTAAATTCGAGTGCTTTTATTTTAGACGCTATCGCGCTTATGTCGGCTTTTGAAAGGTCAGCGACCGAATCGGACAGCTTTAAGCCGCAGTCTTTGATAACGACCTGACCCACGCGCTTATTTAAAAAGCCTGTGAGATAGTTTTCAAGCGTTCTGTTTTTGAGTATATTTTTGCGGTATTCAAGAAGTGATAAAAGCTTGTCACGGCTCATATGGGGCAGGAGGTCTGCATACACACTCTGACCGACCGCCGCGCCGCGCGATACCTGCAAAACAGGCGGACCTGACAGTCCGTACTCGGTAAACAGCAGCTCACCGTACTCGGTGCGCGAGCCTAGCGTCACGTTGCAGTTGACCTTGATGCCCTTGAGCTGACGGCAAAGGTCGGTGTTTGTTTTGAGCTGAACTATTGCGGGTGCTACGGGTGCGCATTTTATGCCGAGCCGCTTTACAATTGCGAGCACAGACCCGTCCGAGCCCACCTTTTTTCCGCCCGACAGAAGCCCGCCCGTCACAAGAAGTGCCTTTGCAAAAACAGCTTGGGTCGGGGTCTTTACCGTGTAGCCGTCATTAAATATAATATCGGTGACCGCGCTGTCGGTTTTTATAACAACGCCGTTTTCTTCGCAAAAAAAGCGAAGCGCGTCAACAACGCTCGATGCCTGATATGACGCGGGATAAGCGCGCCCGTCCTCCTCAAAGACAATCTCGACACCGACGGATGAGAACACCCGTGCAGTGTCGTCTATAAAGAATTTGTCAAAAACCGACTGTATAAAGGCGCGGTCTGCGCCGTGGTATCGCGACACGTCTGCAAATCTGTTGGTTATATTGCATCTGCCGTTGCCCGTCGTAATCAGCTTTTTGCCGACACGGTCAAGCGACTCCAACACGACAATATTAAGAGCGGAGTTTTTTTGTTTAAGCATTACAGCGGCAAAAAGCCCCGCGGCTCCGCCGCCGATAATTGCAACATCGTAGTTCATAAAACACCTTTAAATTAATGCCCTCACTTGCGTGAGGGCATAATTTTATCTTTCTTCTCTGAAGTAGTTTAGACCAAGGCTCGCAGGCGGCTGGAATTCACGTTTTTTACGCATACTTGTGATGATAAGAACAACAAGTGTTACAACGTATGGGATAGCCTTGAACAGCTCCTGCACCTCCATATTGAGACCGAGGTAGTTGTGCACGATAAGCAGTGCACCGAAAAGGATCGAACCGAGAACACTCACGCTCGGCTTCCATATTACAAAGATAACGAGTGCGATGGCGAGCCAGCCGCGGTCGCCGAAAGCGTTGTTTGACCAGATACCGCTCTGGTAGTCCATAACGTAGTAAAGACCGCCAAGGCCCGCAATGACGCTGCCGACGATGGTCGCAACGTATTTGTATCTTGTAACGTTAATGCCCGCCGCATCAGCTGTTGCGGGGTTTTCGCCGACCGCGCGCAGCTTAAGACCGACGCGGGTGCGGTTTAAAACAAACGCACATATTATCGCAATTATTATTGCGGCATATGCAAGAAAGCTGTATGACAGAAAGATTTCGCCGAACCAGCCGAGCTTTTTTGCAAATGGTAATGTTTTTGCAAAATAAAGGCTTGTTGTAGAAAGTGCAACTGAAGGCACGTCAGCGCCCGCAAGCTTTATGAGCGAGCCGCCGAAAAAGTTACCAATGCCGACACCGAAGGTTGTCATTGCAAGACCTGTAACGTTCTGGTTTGCACGAAGGGTTACTGTCAAAAAGCAGTAGAGAAGGCCCATAAGCGCCGAGCCGAGTATGCACGACAGCAGCGGGATCATAATAATCAAAAACGGGTTGACCGCAGCGCCCGCTTTGAGCGACTGCTCATAAAAGAAAGCGCCGATAACGCCCGAGATACTGCCGACATACATAATACCGGGGATACCGAGGTTGAGATGACCCGATTTTTCGGTGAGGATCTCACCTGTTGAACCGAAAATAAGAGGAATACCCTGTAAAATTGCACGATGTATGAATGTTACGATCATTTTACTTCCTCCTTTTTACGAAACTTAAGCTGATAGTTTATAAAGAACTCACTGCCGATAATAAAGAAAATAATTATACCGGTGATGATGTCCGAAAACGCATGGTTCAGACCGTAGGTGGTCGAGATCTGTGTTGCACCCTTTTCCAAAAAGATTATAAGAAATGAGGTGAGCACCATATAGAGCGGGTTGAACTTTGCAAGCCACGACACCATGATCGCAGTAAAGCCGCGACCTGCCGCGGTCTCCGAGTCAACGGTGTGGTTTGTACCCGATACGAGCAAAAAGCCTGCGATACCGCAGAGTGCGCCCGAAATTATCATTGTGCGGATAATAACCTTTTTAACGTTGATGCCGATATATTTTGCGGTGTTTTCACTCTCACCGACAACTGAAATTTCATAGCCCTGCTTGCTGTACTTGAGGTAAACGTACATAAGCACCGTGATCACTGCCACGATGATGATGTTTATAAGGTATTTGTTGCCGCCGAGTGCGGGAATCCAGCCCGCCTCTGTTGTCGGGTTGATAATACCGATTTTACCCGAGCCCTTGGGCACTGACCATATCATCGAGAAATAGTTGAGTATCTGTATTGCGATATAGTTCATCATAAGTGAGAACAGCGTTTCGTTGGTGCCCCATTTTGCCTTGAACACGGCGGGGAAAAGACCCCAGATACTGCCCGCTGCAATACTTGCAACGATCATTATGGGGAAAAGTAGTACGGGCGGAAGCTTGTCACCGATAAGCAGCATACAAGCCGCGCTTGCAAGTCCGCCGACAAGCACCTGACCCTCGGCACCGATGTTCCAGAACTTCATTTTGAACGCGGGGGTTACCGCGAGTGACACGCAAAGGAGCATTGCAACGCCCTGAAGCAGTGTCCATATTCTTCTTGATGTGCCAAAGTTACCGTTGAACATTTCAGCGTAAACGCCGAGCGGGTTAAGACCGGTAAAGGCAAAGGTTATAACGCCCGACACGACAAGCGCCGCAATAATTGCAATAACGCGGACGATCCACGATTCCCACCACAAAAGGCTGTCGCGTTTTACGATATGAAAAAGCGGTTCTGTGCCCGATTTTTGTTTTGTACTCATTACGCCTGTCCTCCTGTGTGAGATTTTGTCATAAGCATACCGATTTCCTCCTTGGTCGCGGTTCTTCCGTCAACAATACCTGTTATTGCACCCGAACCGATAACAAGGATTCTGTCGCAAAGCTCTGTTAAAACGTCGAGGTCTTCGCCGACAAATATAACGGCAACGCCGTTTTCCTTTTGCTGTGTCAAAAGATTATAGATGGTATAAGACGAGTTGATGACCACACCTCTTGCGGGGTATGCCGCCATAAGCACGGTAGGACTTGATGCGATCTCGCGTCCGACAAGAACCTTTTGCACGTTACCGCCCGAAAGACGTCTTACGGGGGTGGAAGCGCCGGGGGTTACAACCTCGAGGTCTTTTATGATTTTTTCGGCAAGGTCGTGCGGCGCCTTTCTTTCAAGGAACATTGATTTACCGCGTCTGTAAGAACGCAGCATCATATTGTCAGTGATATCCATATTTCCGACAAGACCCATA
>JAZQDN010000072.1:0-8403 GCA_045546815.1 Eubacteriales bacterium | reverse complement strand
CGCCTGTGCACGTGTTGCCGTATCCTTCGGCTTTGCAAGGTAGCTTTTGCCGCTCTCGATACCGTTTATGATATCGGCTCTCTGGCAGGTCTCAACCGCCTTCTTTGCATATTTTGCAATCGTGCTCTCATCAGCAAAGTCGATTTTATCCTCGACTGCTTTCAGCTCAATATTCATATACTTTGCAAAGTTTACTATCATTACGCAAAGCTGCTGACGCTCAAGTGCGCTGTCGGGCTTATATTCTGTCGCGCTGATGCCCGCAACGACCTCGTTTTCGCTCGCCCACTTGATAGCGTTTGTATAGTACTTGCCGCTCTTTACGTCGGTAAACTTGGTTGTTGTCTTATTCGCCGCGCTGCTTGTGTCAACGCCCGCAATTCGTGCAAGCACCGTGATAAACATACCGCGGGTCACGGGTGTGTCAACACCGAATCTGTCCGTTTCAACGCCCGCAATAAATCCGTATGAATAGCAGTGGTCGATAGCGTCGTTGTACCACTTGCCCTTTTTGGTATCCTTAAAGATCTCGGTTGTATCCTTAATTTCAACGGCGGTAATAAGATACATTTCATTTTCAATAAAAGTATCCTCGGGAAGATATACGCCGATATATCTGCCGTAGGCTGTAACCTTCATTGTGCTGCCGTCTGACAGCTTGAGCTCCACCTCTTTATCGGCAAACTCCTCTGCCACGGTAATTTCCGTTTTGAAAACGGGCTTGCCGTTTTTATTTTTGGGTTCGGGGTAGATGTTGTCGTTATTTACGATATTACCGCCGTTTATCTGAACAAAGTTTATGTCGCTTTCACCCGCGTCGTTGGAGCCGTCGTTACCGATAAAGTAGGAAGACGAATCATCATCGTGCTCAAGGAGAATACCGCCGTTGATTATGATTTTACCGCCATAAGAATCGCCGCTGTTACCGCCGCCGATAGATGCAGCGTCGTCAGAGCCGGCAAGGATATATCCGCCGTTGATGGTGATAGAATTGCATTCACCCGTGTCCGCACCGCCGATGCCCGCGCCGTCGTCATCGAGCGAGAGCGCCGTGATGTCGCCGCCGTTGATTATAATGTCTCCGCCGTTACCGTCGTCACCTACACCGATGCCCGCGCCGTCATTGTTCAAACACTCTGCGTGGATTCTGCCGCCGTTGATGGTGATTTTTTCAAAGCCCGACTTATAACCGCCGCCGATGCCTGCAGCGTCGTCAGATGAAATCGCAAACACAACGCCGCCGTCAATGGTTATGTCGCCTCCCTGCTCAGTCTCGAAATAACCGTCAATTTCGTCATAGTAACAGTAGCTGCCGATGCCTGCGCAGTAGTCGTCACCGATTGCAATTATCGCGTCGCTCTTGTCGGTGATGGTAAGCTTTGCGCCCTCGGTCACTTCAATGCCTGCATAAGTAGAGCCGTACTCCGACGCAAAAATGTTAGTACCGAGCGCCGTAAGCTTTACATCAGAGTCGCCGTATAACTCGATATTGCCGTAATTACCCCCTATCCACAGAGAAACAACGGTGATGTCAGCAGCCGTATCGTACACCTCAATACCATTGTCGGTATAGCCGTATTTATCAAATAATACATACTCGCCGTCATACTCGTAATACTCGTCGGTCTCGTAATTGAAATATCCGTTTTTGCCGCTGAGCTCATCGGGATATATCTCAACGCCTGCTGAAATGTTTATAAGTCCCGAGGTCTCGGCCGCTTCTGTTGCAACGAGCCCCTCGCTTGCCGCCTTTATTTCGGCTGCGAGTGCATCAAGCTCTGCCTGCTTGCCTTTGGGCTGTAAATATCTTAATTTAAGGATAGCGTCCTTTAACGGTTTAACGCTGTCGCTTGTATAGTACTCATAGCTGTCAGGAAGACTGTCCAGCGTCTCAAACATCTTGGAATAGTCTGCAACGTTGTGCTCATACAATAATTCCAGATCGTTATACCACGACATATCATCTTCTTCAAAAACGGGCTCGTCGCTACCCGGGACATAGATTTTTGCGCCAAAGAGAGAATCGTTATAGCTTTTGCCGAGCCACATAAACGCGTACGACGCGTCCTCATCGTAGGGAATTGCGTAGTATTCAACATCCTTGCCCGAATAGTTGCGCACAAGTGTTAAGGGTATTCCGTTTTTAAGAGGGATTATTGCGCTGCCGTCCCAGTCAATGTCACTATCCGATAAAAGCTCAAAAACGATACTTTCCGATTTGTCGTATTCCTTAATTCCGTTATGACAAACCGTACAATACTTAAACGTGTACGCAGCCTCAATGTCGGTTGCCTCAACCTCGGTATCTGTAAACACGTGCTCTACAAGCCCGTTTTCCTCGTCGCCGATGCCGCAGTTTTTGCAGGATTTGATGCAATACTCATCGTCATAAAAATAGTATTCGGTCATATCGTGGGGTGCGGTATCGCCCGTATAGTCACATAACTGGCATGCCGGATAGCAGACCTGGCTGTCCAAAGCGCTGTAAGCTATCGTGTGCGGCACAACAGCTGTCAAATCGCTCTCACACAGTGTGCAGACAGTTTTGTGTCCGTCCTCTGCCTGTACATATTCGATTTCGTGCGCGATAGTACCTACATCGGTATCGCCGCACTTTGCAAAGCAGTAGTCGGCGTCGTTATACTCATATGTATGAGTGCACTCGGCAGGCGTACCTTTTGTAATAATGATATCGCCGTTTTCGTCGGGTGCGGGAAGTGCACTGCCGTCCTTCATTTCAACAGTGCCGACCATTACGTCCATGCCGTCGGTCGTTGTCGCGAACTTAACAGAGCTGTTTTCGGCAAGCTCGATCACGACCTTTGAGCCTTCTGCCACCTTCAACGCAGGCCCGGGGGTTGTAAACTCGTTTACACCGTAAAACTTAACGTAAACGGTTGTGTTATCTGCGATGACCTGGAGCGTGTTATAATTCATCGTTGCGTTTGCTTTAAAGCTATGAAAATCAATGTTATAGCTGCCACCGTCATACACGTTCACATAACTGTCTACCCATCCGGTAAGGGTGAGCGTACCGCTATGCGAAGTCGATGCCAAATACGAACCGGCGTAATAGTTGCTGTATACACTTAAATGTCCGCCCGGGACATCGACATATACAGGCACCGTATCTGCAAGCGCAAAGGTCGTCAATAGCCCTGCAAGCATACAGATGGTGAGTATTATGCTTATCGGTTTTTTCATATTTTTTCTCCTTAATATTTTTTACTGTATTATTATATTAAAACACAACACGTTTTTGTACTACCAAAACGGCTTTTTTGAGGTCATATTTTTAAAAGCGCAATATATCTTTTTTTGCCGCCGCAGGATATGTTTTTTGTTAAAATCGGCGGCTTTGCGTCTTGTTTTGTTCGTTTAACCGCTGTTTATATTATTCGTATATGCGCCGTTTATAATATCGCGGCAAATTCGGAGCGGCTGACGCCCGTCTTTTCAGAGACGATGCGGATTGCCTGCTTGACACCCGAAAGAGACATATTGAGTTTTTTTGCAATTGCCGCGTTGGGCATACCGAATGCGGCAAGCCGCGCCACCTCGCGTTCTTTTTTGGACAGCGTCGTTGCAAGGTTTTTTCCGCGCACCCTGCCCGACAGCCGCGTCCAGCCGGCGTTGTACTGCTTGTACAGAGCAAAAATTCTGTTCCACGCGTCAGCATCGACGGCACAGACGCGCTGCTCAAGAAGCGAGCCGAGCGTGCGGAAGTATTCCGCCATAAGACCGTAAAGGCGGTCGGGAAGCGCAAGCGTCAGCGCGCGGTCAATGTGGCGTATCGCCTGCGTGTCATCGCCCGCATTGTGATAGATGACAGCGCAGGTCATCCGCAGATATATCTCAGCGATAACCGACTTGTCCGCCACCGCCTGCGATATCATCGGCTCTATCGTGCCGGGCAGCAGCTTCATAAGCCCAAGACCCGTAATACCCTCAAGCTCCAGCTCCTTTGTCGCAACGCCGTAGCCGATGGCGTAGAGGAATTTTGCATAAAACACCTTTGCGGCGGGCAATGCGTCCCTGTGGAGCACTTCAAAATTGCCGACCTTGAACCACTCGGGGAAGGACGCAACGTCATACAGCATACTGTCGACCGCGGTGATGGCAAACAGAATGATGTCGCGGTCGTTTTCGTTTTTGGCGGGGGCTTCGGCAATGTGTATCTTCGCCTGCCGCCACATAACAAGGTCGCCGCGCCATATTGCGCACAGCGCAAGCAGCATACCCGCCGACAGCACGGCATAAAAGCCCGAGTGCTTTTTGAGCAGGTAGTTGGCGCTGTCATAAACGGTGTCGATGTCGCCGCGCGAATATGCAACCTCCGCCGCAAAAAGCACCCGCGCCTCGTGGTTGTCCGACAGCCGCAGCGTGCACTCGTCGGCAGTTCCCGCCTCGCTGTACAGGTCGGTCATATACAAAAACGGCGTCTTTCGCGGCAGCGGCATATCGGCAATGAGCCGTCCCTGCTGCTCGCTGCGACCCGCGCGTGTGCGGCGGTCGGTCGGCTTGCGCGCGCCCGCGGGTATCATCCACGCCCTGCCAAAGTGCATCGCCCCCTCTATCTTGCCCTCGGCGCAAAGCGTCTGCAAACGCCGCTGCGATATCCCCCACTCGCTTGCAAGCTCGCTGATTTTTAAATATTCCATATCGCGTCTCCTTTTGTTCGTTTATCCGCTATATACAGTATACAACACCTTCCGCCCGAATGTAAATTGTAAAATCTCGCAAAATAAAAAGCCCCTTTGGAATAATCCAAAGGGGTTTAATATGCTTATGTTAAGCCTGCTCTTTAAGTTCAGCGTAACATTCGCTGCAGTATACAGGTCTGTCCTCTGTAGGCTGGAAAGGAACTTTAGCTTCTTTTCCGCATTTAGCACAAACTGCATCATAAAGAGTGCGTTGGCCTTTAACTGCTGCTTTTTTTGCGTCTCTGCAAGGTTTACATCTCTGGGGCTCATTCTGGAAGCCTTTTTCAGCATAGAATTCCTGCTCACCTGCTGTGAAAACGAATTCTTGTCCGCAATCCTTGCAAACTAATGTTTTGTCCTCGAACATGGGTTGTTACCTCTCTTTAGGGAGTATTATTTTTACCCTCGACGGAATTGAACCGTCCCCTCTGATAAACAGCGCTCCGCCACTTAGCTTTATCGGGCATTAAATGAGTTTATTGCGTATACGGCAAATTGCGTTCGTAACTGATTTTACGTCCTTGCCGACACGCTGTGAAATTTCTTTATATGAAAAACCGTCGATATACATATTTAGTACTGACTTTTCGTAATCTGACAGTTTAAAATCAATAGCCGAATAAACCGATAAAAGCTGTTCGCGGACAAGAAAGATCTTTTCGGGGTCACCGTCACCGACCGCGTCTAGCGTTTCAAAACCAACTGCTGTATTTAAGGGTGAATGTTTTTTACGATTTGACTCTTTTATTGCATCAATGATCTTGCTGTGTATGCACACCTTGGCAAACCGCGCAAAATCAACATTTTTTTCATTGTCAAATTTTTGAATAGCTTCATAAAACCCGATCAGCCCCAGCTGATACAGGTCGTCGCTATCGCCGCCGTACAAAAAATACGACCGCGAAATTGCGTGAATAACAGGCGAAAATTGGCGCACAAGCGCAGCTATGGCACCCTCATCATTATTCTTCGCTCTTTCAAAAATCGCCGTATCTAACAAAAATTATTTCCTTTAAATAATTATATTAAACAAATTTTACAATTTTTTTCAGTTATTGTCAAGAAAAATTTATAAATTTTATTTCAAAGCAAATAATTTTAAAAAAAGTCTTGATTTTTATAAGGTTAAATGCTAAAATGATATACGCTATTTTAAAAAGTATAAAAGGAGGTGCCCGCTATGCCTAACATTAAATCAGCAAAAAAGAGATGTTTAGTAACAAGCACAAAAACTCTTCAGAATAAAATGATTAAATCAGAACTCAAGTCATCAATCAAAAAGTTTGAGGCTGTTGTTGAAAGCGGTGACAAGGAAGCTGCAAAGGCTGCTTATCTTAACGCTGTTAAAAAGATTGAAAAAGCTGAAAAGAGCAACGTTATTCACAAGAATACTTCAAACAGAAAAAAGAGCGCTCTTACACTCAAGCTCAACAAGCTTGCATAATGCTTAATTTTTAAAATACGACCGGCCAACCACGCCGGTTTTATTTTTAAAATTCCAAAAACACGCAGACGTATCGGCGTCAAAGCAAGTGCTTTTTGTTCGTTTTGCCCGCAGGACAAAACTTCACTTTATGCACTGCTTTTCCTTTCCCAAAAACTCATTGCATTCGTTTTCGGGGCCCTTTGTCATAACGGGGCGCCCCGTTTTTAACCGAATAATTGAGTTACTACTCCGCAAGGAGTTTAACATATACGCAGACGTATCGAAGTGGGGACGTTTGCGAGCGCGTCCTGTGGACGATGCAGCGAGCAATAAGGAGCTGCCGCGGTCGAAATTTTGTAAAGCGTAAGCGAGTGAAAATTTCGTTCACCGCAAAGGGACATAACGGGGCTGCCCCGTTTTCCAAAGCTATCGCCTGTTGCCATTACCCACTGCAAATAAATTAAATACGCAGACGTATCGAAGTGGTCATAACGGGGCTGACTCGAAATCAGTTTGCGGGCAACCGCACGTGAGTTCGAATCTCACCGTCTGCGCCAAGGACTCCTTGAAGGTTTTATCCTTCAAGGAGTTTTTATTATATAAAAAGAGATTCGAACTCCAAGGGAGCAGACGACGCCCAGCAAAACAGTCCAGTGAACTGTTTTGCCGTCGGCTGGTGCGAGACGGGCACCCTAATGCGATTAAGCATTTGGGTCGGCGAGCAGTTAGTACACCATAGGTGTACGGTGAATCTCACCGTCTGCGCCAAAAAGCACTATACTCTTTTGAGTATGGTGCTTTTTTATTGCATAAAAAGAGATTCGAACTCCACCTATCGACAAAACAAAAATCACCAATCGCTTGATTGGTGATTTTTTTATTATTTATTCAGAAATTCAACAGCTTTTGCCTGCAGGCGCTCTGCGATCTCGGGCATAAACACCGAGCTGTTCGCCTCATAGCCGCCCTCATCAAACGCCGACTTTGAGGGAAGATATCCCTCACCGCCGTTGGTAAGACAGCAGGCAATAACAAACTTATCGGGTGCGCCGCTGTGTGCCGCTCTCGAGTACTCGGTAAACGGCTCGCCGCCCCAGCCCACAAACGCGAGCTTTCCTGCCTTCACGCAGGATACAGGCACCTTTACAAAAAGCGGCTGGTCATAGATACGCGCGATGCGTCCCCACTCGCCAAGGTCGTTAAGCGTTACGCTGTAGTCAAGCTCCTTCGCCTTGTGCTTTCTCAAAAGCTCTGTACACTCCTCAACGCGCTCCATTCCGCGTGTATTTGTAGGAATGGGCACAAGCTCAAACTCAAACGACACGCCCTCGGCATCGATTTTTTCGGTCTTATCCCAGAGGTTTATAACAGAATCCGCAATGGTTCTGCCCATAAACTCGCTGTGCTCGTAGCCGCCGCGGCGGTTATATAAATCAACGTGGTTGGTGTCTCCCTGCGGTCCGTTCATAAGAATACAGTGGCAGTCGGGAATATCCTTTTCTGTAAAGCGTCTTACAAAGCCCGGCCAGTCGGCAGACAGCTTGTTACCGCTGATTACATCGGGATGTGTGTGGAAGTTTACAAGCGCGATATCCTTTTTGCCCTCGCGCATAAAGCGTACAAGGCGCACGGTATTGTCCGCCTCACCTATAGGTCCTACGATATCGTCAAGACGCTTTGAACCGGGGTTTGTGCTGGACGAGCCATCCTTCATACGAAAACGGCGGATAAACGAAAGCGGCTCTGCCGCCTGCTCCGCGCCGACACCTACCGTTGCCTCGCTCATATCGTCCATTGCCATTGTAACAACGTCGCAGTACTTACGGTTGAGCATTTCGAGGTACACGCGGTCGTCCTCCCACGCCGCAACGCCCGCTCTTGAACCGAGACGGAACGATGTGTGCTGATGAAGGCCGTGTAAAAAGACAGCTTTTTCGTCAAGCCCTGTCTTTTTTGAAATGAGCTTTCTTATCGGTGTTGCCGCGCTCTCGCATATGTATAAAAAGTCGCCTGTTACGATAACGGCGGTGTTTTCGCCGTCAGAAAGTGCAACGCAGTTGAGCTCGATAGGGTCGAGCACGCCGTCTGCAAATCTATCTCTGTAATAGCCGTGAAGCGGTGTGCCGAGCGGCGGTGTTACGTCCACCCTTGCAAAGCCTGCCTTTAACATAGTAAATTCCTCCAAGGTTTTTTCTTTTATTATATTACTTAAAATAAAAAAAGCAATAACTATTTTGTCATTTAAAAATCATGACTACCGGCTAAGCCGGTAGT
>JAZQDN010000071.1:0-10165 GCA_045546815.1 Eubacteriales bacterium | reverse complement strand
TATTATTCCCACTCAATTGTGCCGATGGGCTTGGGTGTGAGATCAAGAAGAACACGGTTAATACCGTCTACCTCATGTGTAATACGATCTGTAATTTTATGAAGAACAGCATAAGGAATTTCTTCGATAGTTGCAGACATTGCATCGGTTGTATTGACTGCTCTAATAATTGCAGGCCAACCTTCATAGCGTTTGTCATCCTTTACACCAACACTTTTAAAATCAGGAACAGCAATAAAATACTGCCATACCTTTCCTGCAAGACCGTTTAAATCAAATTCTTCACGCAAAATTGCATCAGCTTCACGGAGAGCATTTAATCTGTCACGGGTGATTGCACCGAGGCAACGAACGCCAAGACCGGGACCCGGAAATGGTTGACGGTAGACCATATTATGCGGAAGACCGAGTGCATCACCAACAACTCTTACCTCATCTTTATAGAGAAGTTTTACAGGCTCAACAAGCTTAAACTGCATATCTTCCGGAAGACCACCGACATTATGGTGTGCTTTTACACCTTTAGACTCTAATATATCAGGATAAATTGTGCCCTGAGCCAAAAATGAAACTCCCTCAAGCTTTTTTGCTTCTTCATCAAATACTTTAATAAACTCGCCGCCAATGATCTTACGCTTTGTTTCGGGATCACTGACACCTGCAAGCAAATCAAGAAATCTATCAGTTGCATCGATATAGATAAGATTGGCTTCAAGCTCTCTGCCAAAAACTTCAACAACCTGTTCACTTTCCCCTTTACGCATAAGACCATGGTTTACATGAACACAAACCAGTTGTTTGCCAATTGCTTTAATTAAAAGAGCTGCAACAACAGAGGAATCAACACCACCTGAAAGTGCAAGCAGAACCTTTTTATCACCTACTTGGTCTCGAATAAGTTCGACCTGCTCAGCAATAAAAGCATCAGCAAGGTCTTTTGTTGTTATACGAGCCATTGAATCGGGTCGTTTATTATTATCCATTTTAATTCCTCCATTTATTTCGTTTTAATGATAACAGTATATCACAAAAACATGTGATATTTCAAGTATCAATTATATACACAGAAAAATTTGTAAAAAATTATAAAAAGCGGTGGTAAAATACCACCGCTTTTTTGCAAGCTTACATTTCTGAAAGCTTTTTAAGGTTTTCGAGTTTTTCTTTTGCACTCTTTTCAGCAGCTGCAAAGAGAACTTCTGCTCTTTCTGGGAATGAGCGAGTGAGTGAGTTATAACGAACTTCGTTCATAATGAACTCTCTGTAATCAGCTGTCGGCTCTTTTGAGTCAAGTGTAAGAGGATTCTTACCTTCTTCAGCAAGCTCGGGATTATAGCGGTAAAGCTGCCAATAACCAGCTTCAACAGCCTTCTTAGCTTCGATCATTGAAGTACCCATACCTGTCTTAATACCGTGATTAATACAAGGAGCGTATGCAATGATGATTGAAGGACCATTGTATGCTTCAGCTTCAGCAAATGCTTTTACACACTGTGCATCGTCAGCACCCATTGAAACCTGTGCAACATATACGTAACCGTATGAACGAGCGATTGCGCCGAGGTCTTTTTTCTTTGTTGTCTTACCTGCAGCAGCAAACTGAGCAACGCCGCCTGAAGGAGTTGCCTTTGAAGCCTGTCCGCCTGTATTTGAGTAAACCTCTGTATCGAATACAAGAATGTTTACATCTTCGTTTGAAGCAAGAACATGGTCAAGACCACCGAAACCGATGTCGTATGCCCAACCGTCACCACCAAGAATCCAAACAGATTTTTTGGCGATATGTTCTTTCGAAGCAAGGATTTCAGCAGCAAGTTTCTTGCCATTTTCACAGCAATCAACCTTCTCAAGAGCAGCAATAAGCTTATCTGATGCAGGACGATTAGCCTTGCTGTCGTTATAAGTTTCTTTCCACTCTGCGATTGCAGCTTTAAGGGCATCATCGCTTGTCATCTCATCCATCTTGTTGATAAGTTCAGTAACGCTTGCACGGAGCTGTGTAGCACCAAGGTACATACCATAACCGTGTTCTGCGTTATCTTCAAAGAGTGAGTTAGCCCAAGCCGGACCCTGACCCTTTTTATTTACAGTATAAGGAGTTGCAGGAGCACTACCACCCCAGATTGATGAACAGCCTGTTGCATTTGAAATGTACATTCTGTCACCGAAGAGCTGTGTCATAAGTTTCGCATAAGGTGTCTCACCACAGCCGGCACAAGCGCCTGAGTACTCGAGAAGCGGCTGTTTGAACTGTGAACCTTTAACTGATTCAAGCTTAATTGCACTGAATACATCCTCTTTATCAGCAACCTTTTCAACACAGTAATTGAAATATTTCTGATTTTTAATCTGGCTGTCAAGCGGCTTCATCTCAATAGCATTTGTCTTACAGCTTGTAATACAAACGCCGCAACCGGTACAGTCAAGAACAGAAACGCCCATTGTAAACTGGTATTTATCCATACCCTTACCGATCATCTTCTTTGATGCAAGACCTTCAGGAGCATTAGCAACTTCATCAGCATCAAGAGCGAAGGGACGAATTACAGCGTGAGGACAAACGATTGAACACTTGTTACACTGAACACACTTGTCAACATTCCACTCGGGAACTGTAACAGCAACGCCTCTCTTTTCAAAAGCAGCTGCACCCTGTACCATATGACCGTCAACGTAATCATTGAAAGCGGATACGGGAAGCTTGTCACCTTCCTGTTTATTAACGGGAATAAGAATGTTTTCAACGTAAGCCTTAAGCTCTTCTCTGTCTGTTTCAACAGTTTCTTTTGTTTCAACAACTTCAAGATCTTTCCATGAAGCAGGAACATCAACCTTAACAGCGCTGTTTACACCGGCTTCGATAGCGGCATGGTTCATATCAACGATATGCTGACCCTTTTTACCGTATGAAGCGGTAGCAGCATCTTTCATGTACTGAACAGCTTCAGCTTCAGGAATGATGTTAGCAATCTTAAAGAAAGCTGACTGGAGAATTGTATTAATTCTACCGCCAAGACCGATTTCACGGGCAATAGCGATACCATCGATTGTGTAGAAGTTAATGTCATTCTCTGCGATATATTTTTTCATATCGTTAGGAAGACGTGCATCAAGCTCTTCAGCTGTCCAAGGACAGTTAAGAAGGAATGAACCACCCTTTTTAACGTCAGTAACCATATCGTATTTACCAACATATGAAGGATTGTGGCAAGCAACAAAGTCAGCCTTCTTAATGAAGTATGTTGATTTGATGGGTTTATCACCGAATCTCAAGTGCGAAACGGTAACACCGCCTGATTTTTTAGAGTCATATGAGAAATATGCCTGAACATATTTGTCTGTGTGGTCACCAAGAATTTTAATAGAGTTCTTATTAGCACCAACAGTACCGTCAGAGCCAAGACCCCAGAATTTGCATGATACTGTACCTTCAGCAGTTGTATCAGGATCTTCAACATCGGTAAGCGAAAGATTTGTAACGTCGTCTACGATACCAATTGTAAACTCATGTTTGGGAGCAGCAGCTGCAAGATTTGCATAAACCGAACAAATGTTTGCAGGAGTTGTATCCTTTGAACCAAGACCGTATCTACCGCCAACAATTTTAGCAGAAGCAAATTCTGATCCTGCAAGAGCAGCAACAACATCAAGATAAAGAGGTTCACCGATTGAACCGGGCTCTTTGGTTCTGTCAAGAACAGCAATGTTTTTAACTGTTTTAGGCATAACATCAAGAAGATGCTTTGTTGAGAAAGGTCTGTAAAGACGCACTTTAATAAGACCAACTTTTTCGCCACGAGCGTTAAGGAAATCAACAACCTCTTCAATTGTATCACATACAGAACCCATAGCAACAATTACACGTTCTGCATCAGCAGCACCGTAATAGTTGAAGGGCTTGTAGTTTGTACCGATTTTAGCATTAACCTTGTCCATGTAATCTTCAACAACCGCAGGTAAAGCTGTGTAGTATTTGTTACAAGCTTCTCTTGCCTGGAAGAAGATATCAGGGTTTTGTGCAGAGCCTCTGAGAACAGGGTTTTCAGGATTAAGAGCTTTCTTTCTGAACTCGTTCACTGCATCAAAATCAAGCATATCTGCAAGATCATCATAATCCCATACTTCGATTTTCTGAAGTTCATGTGATGTACGGAAACCATCAAAGAAATGAAGGAAAGGAACTTTACCCTTAATTGCAGAAAGATGTGCAACAGCAGCAAGATCCATAACTTCCTGTACGTTACCTGCACAAAGCATAGCAAAGCCTGTCTGACGGCAAGCCATAACGTCAGAATGATCACCAAAAATTGAAAGTGCATGAGAAGCAAGTGCACGAGCTGAACAATGAATAACACCGGGAAGCTGCTCACCTGCAATCTTGTACATATTAGGAATCATAAGGAGAAGACCCTGTGAAGCCGTATATGTCGTTGTAAGAGCACCTGCAGCGAGTGAGCCGTGTACTGTACCTGCAGCACCACCCTCTGATTGAAGTTCAACAACTTTTACTTGCTGACCAAAAACGTTGACACGGCCTTCAGCTGACCACTTATCTGTTACTTCAGCCATAACAGAAGAAGGTGTGATCGGATAAATACCGGCAACATCGGTAAACGCATATGCTACATGAGCTGCAGCATTGTTACCATCCATGGTTTTCATTTTTCTTGCCATGAATTTTTTCCTCCTTGAAAAATATATTATAATTTATTCTAAATTACCACCTGTTATTGTAGCACCAAAAAACGATAAAGTAAAGTGTAAAAAGTAATTTTTATTATTATCTATTGTAAAAAATATTATTTTATATTATGATAGAAAAAAATAATGGTAGGAAAAATATGGTTACAAAAGTATTATCATACGGAATAAACGGTATAAACGCATATGAGGTTGAAGTGGAGGTTGATGTAACAGGCGGTCTCCCCTGCTTTGAAATTGTCGGCTTGCCCGATGCGGCTGTTCGAGAAGCAAAAGAACGTGTTAGGAGTGCATACAAAAACTCCGGTTTTATTATTCCCGCAAAACGAATCACTGTTAATCTCGCGCCGGCCAGTATCAGAAAAGAAGGATCTGTTTTTGACCTTCCAATCCTTCTTGCACTATTAAAATCTTCCGGTCAAATCAATTTTGATATTTCAAATTGTGCCTTTGCCGGTGAATTATCCTTAATTGGTGAAGTAAGACCAGTAAATGGTATTTTACCGATGATTATCCGCGCAAAAGAACAGTGTATAAAGTCATTTTTTATTCCCGAAGGAAATATTTGCGAGGGTGAATATATTGATGGTGTAGATGTATATCCTGTTAAAGATATCAGACAATTGCTTTCTCATCTAATTGGCGAAGAAAGAATTGAACCAATTGCGATAAAAAAGTTTTCTGCAATAATACCAAATGATTTTGATATAGATTTTTCCGATGTCAAAGGTCAATACGCAGCTAAACGCGCACTGGAAATTGCCGCCGCAGGTGGTCATAATATTCTAATGATCGGACCTCCGGGAAGCGGTAAAAGTATGTTGGCCAAACGACTACCTACGATACTTGCGCCTATTTCTTTTAAAGAATCAATTGAATGTACTAAAATATATTCAGTTGCAGGAAAGCTTGTTAATGGCGAGCTAGTTAAAACACGTCCGTTTCGGTCTCCGCATCATACTATCAGTAATGTGGGGCTTTGCGGCGGCGGTAGAAATCCAAAACCGGGAGAAATATCACTTTCTCATAACGGTGTCCTGTTTTTAGATGAGTTTCCCGAGTTCTCCCCTGCACTGATCGATTCGATGCGTGCACCTCTTGAGGACGGAGAAATCACAGTAAGCCGTGCAGCAGGTACAGTTACATATCCATGTAACATTATGCTTGTATGTGCAATGAACCCATGTAAATGCGGCTATTTGGGTCACCCGCGTAAACAGTGTACCTGTACACAACAACAGATTTCCAAGTATGGCTCCAGAATCTCGGGGCCTATGCTTGACAGAATTGACATCCACATTGATGTGCCTGCTGTCGAATACGAACAAATGAGTTCGACAATTCAAGGCGAAAAGTCAGAAACAATAAGAAAACGTGTTTTAGAAGCACGAAAAATGCAATATGTTCGATACCAGGGTACCGGCATATACAAAAATTCCGATTTATCTTCAAAGCTTATAAGAGAGTTTTGTATTTTAACTGATGAGGCGCAGGAAATAGTAAAAACAAGTTTTGATAGACTTAATATAACAGGACGCGGGTACGATAAAATTTTCAAAATTGCAAGGACTATTGCAGACCTTGATAAGTCACATATAATTGATAAACAACACATTCTTGAGGCTCTCAGTTATCGCTCGTTAGATAAGTACAATTACAATATTTAAAAAATACAGTATGGTTTTTAACCATACTGTATTTTTTATGCATTTTTAATATCAATCCATAGTTCGGTATAGTATTCCAAAACATCTTTAGGTAAATTCGAATATACCTGTGTCTTGTCAAGGACCTCTTCACTCGGATAAGAAATTCCGTCATTCTTGATTTCTTCATCAAGGTTATCATAAACCTGTTGATGAGGCGTAGAATACCAGGTTTCGAGACAATTGAGCATTGCAATATCTTCTCTGCATAAAAAGTTGATATACTTTTCAGCAGCATCCTTATTTTTAGAGTTTTTTACAATGCACATTGCATCTACATACATATTTGTGCCTTCTTCAGGCACTGTAAATAACAGATCGGGATTTTCTTCAATCATGGTCAAAGCATCACCTGCATATGCAGGTGTAATGTATGCGGACCCGCTTTCCATTCTATTGAAAATCTCATCAGAAACAAAAGCCTGCAGATTCTTCTTAAGTTCGATGACGTCGTCAGCTGCTTTTCTTAATTCGTCCTTATTTACTGTGTTTACGCTGTTTCCGTTTTTTATTAGAGTAAGACCAAGTGCATCGCGGGAGTTGTTGTACATAAGTGTTTTGCCGTCATACTTTTCATCCCACAATATATCCCACGACGTTGGCGTTTCATCAACAAAATTCGGATTATAAAGAAGACAAATGGTTCCCCACATATACGGAACAGAATACTGTTCGTCAGGATCATATTCAAGACCTTTAAATCTATCCATAATTTGTGAATAATTCGGAATGTTATCAAAATTCAAAGGCTCAAGCATATCTTCAGAGATAAGACGTGCAACCATATAGTCAGATGGAAAAACAACATCGTATTTTGCAGCACCGTTTTTTAGCGCAGCATACATTGATTCATTATTGTCATACTCATCATAAACAACTTTTATGCCATATTCTTCTTCAAATTTATCATTGACAGTACTGTCAATATATTCGCCCCAATTATAAACATATAGAATCTCATTAGGAGCATATGAGGAACATGAAGAAAGAGAGAAAAGCAAAACAAGAACCGTTACAAAGGAAAACTTTTTCATTTCACTTCCTCCTTTGTATTTCTATTGCCTACCACATTAACCAAAATTAGAATAAGTAGCACAGTTATAAACATAATCGCACATAATGCATTAATACTAAGCGGAATTTTTCGTTTTGTTATTGTATATATAACCGTGGACAAAGTCGAAAATGAATTTCCGCGCACAAAGAATGTAACAACAAAATCATCTATGGACAAAGTAAACGCCATCATAAGACCGGAGATAATACCGGGTAATAGCTGAGGAAAAACAGCTTTAAAAAACGCTTGCACAGGCGGTGCCCCCAAATCCTGCGCCGCTTCATATAAATGTGCATCAACATGTCTGAGTCTTGGTGTTACAGACAAAATAACATACGGAATATTAAAAGTAATATGAGCAATTAATACCGTAACAAATCCTGTAGATACTCTACATGCAATAAAAAGTAACAGCATCGAAATACCTGTGATAATATCAGGATTAAGAACAGGAAGATATGTTACATTCATTATTGCTTTTTTATGCCACTTTTTATAATTTGAAATACCAATAGCGGCAGCAGTACCGATAACCGTTGAAATCAAAGACGCAATCGTGGCGACAAGCAAGGTATTGCCAAGTGCATTTAAGATTTCACCATCACTAAACAATTCTTTATACCACTTAAGTGAAAAACCCTCAAAAACAACATTAGAGTTTGAAGAATTAAAAGAAAAGAATATAAGAAGAACAATCGGGGCATAAAGAATTGCAAAAATAAGAATAAGATAACCTCTGGAGAGCAACTTTTTCATATAAGTCCCTCCTTGGTCTCATCATCCATAAATCCTACGAGAATAAGGACAACAAACATTATTATCATCATAACAAGGCTTATTGCAGCACCGGCATTGAAATTATAATTCTGTGTGAACATATCATTAATTACATTACCGATCAAATATACCTTACCGCCGCCAAGCTTTTCAGAAATAACAAATGTTGAAAGGCAAGGTATAAACACCATAATAATACCTGAATATACACCTGGCATAGATAACGGTAAAATAACTCGTCTGAACACAGTAATGTTATTAGCGCCAAGATCCTGTGCAGCCTCAATAACCTTTACGTCAAGTTTTTCAAGAGCAGTAAAAATAGGCAGCACCATAAAAGGCAAGTAGTTGTAAACAAGACCGAGTACAACAGCAAAATGAGTATCAAGCAATTTTACCGATTCCAGACCTATAATGTTAAAGAATTTATTGATAAAACCGTTATCCATCAATAAGTTCTGTAACGCCTGAGTTCTAAGCACAAAATTTATCCACATTGGAAGCATTAAAAGAACAAGAGCAATTGATTTAGAACGTTCTGACAGTTGTGACATAATATACGCGAGCATATAACCGAGTACTAAACAAACAACAGTCGCAACGCCTGCATATAATACACTTCTCCACAGAACTTCTGTATATTTGCTGATTTGTTTAACGTTTTCCAGTGTAAATACACCGTTTGCATCAGTGAATGCAAAATAACCCACAAAAATTGTAGGTACAACGATAAATATACCTGCCCATATAAGATATGGAACAGCAATCACCTTGCTTTTCAATTAGCGGTTCCCGCCCCCTTTTCCATTATGTGAATATACTCAGGAATAATATTCATTCCTATTGCAGAGCCAACGGGTCTGCACTGAATAGAATGGATTTTCCAAACAAAATTATCTGTTTCTACAAGCATTTCATAATGAACGCCTTTAAATGTAACCGATAATACAGTACCTGAAATTGCACCTTTATCAGCATCACATACTTCTATATCCTCCGGTCGCACAACCACTTCGACCGGTACATTTTCTCCAAAACCGGAGTCAACACAGACAAATTCGGTATTTTCAAATTTCACAAGCAGATCTTTTATCATAACACCGTCAATGATGTTACTTTCACCGATAAAATCAGCCACAAAAGCATTAACCGGTTCATTATAAATATCTTCAGGTGTTCCTATCTGTTGTATCTCGCCATCTTTCATAACAACAACAGTATCGCTCATTGTAAGAGCTTCTTCCTGATCGTGAGTTACATAAATAAACGTAATTCCCATCTGCTGTTGAATACGCTTTAATTCGATCTGCATATCTTTTCTGAGCTTCAAATCAAGTGCGCCAAGCGGCTCATCAAGCAAAAGAACATGCGGATTGTTTACAAGAGCGCGCGCAATTGCAACACGTTGTTGCTGACCGCCGGACAAAGAATTAATTGAACGTTTCTCAAAACCCTTAAGATTTACTATTTCAAGCATTTCAAATACACGTTTTTCAATCTCATCTTTAGAAACTTTATTGATTTTTAATCCAAAAGCAATGTTTTCATATACATTAAGATGGGTAAACAATGCATATTTTTGGAAGACAGTATTAACCTGTCTCTTGTGAGGCGGTAAATCATTAATACGAACGCCGTCAAAAAGAATGTCACCGCTATCAGGCGTAACAAAACCCGCAATAGTTCGAAGCGTTGTTGTTTTTCCACAGCCCGAAGGTCCAAGAAATGTAACAAACTCCTTATCACGAATAGTTAAATTGAGATTTTCAATTATTGATTCATCATCAAATGTTACATTAATATTTTTTAATTGAATAATATCTTTTGCCAATTAATATTAATCCTCCAAAAATAAAAATCAATTCTAATATAAAGACTTTGTAGCAATTTGTCAATAAAAAAATATGATTTTTTCATAAAAAAA
>JAZQDN010000070.1:0-32225 GCA_045546815.1 Eubacteriales bacterium | reverse complement strand
AGCTCGTGCGGACCGTGACCGAGTATTGCATCAGCCCCCGCGTCGATGCATCTGTGTGCGTATTCAACGTAAAAATCTTCGGGAACTGTGGTGTCGGTACCCTTTATCTGATGCGAGTGTACCGAAACGAGCACGATATCGGCGTCTTTCTTTGCAAGCTTAATTTGCTGCTCCATTCGCGCCATATCGGCGGGGTGCGGCTCTGTCTTTTTACAGCTTTTGTCGGAAACGACAAAGCGCTTGCCGCCGAAGTTTAAAACGCCGTCGGGGGTGGGAAGCGCGTAGCCGTTTTTTACGCAAAAGTTAAAATATGAGTTGATCTGTGTGCTGTCGGCTATTTTTGACAGCGCGTCAAACTCGTCCTGTGTTACGTAGTAGGTCTCGTTTACGCGGATGGTGTTAAGACCGGGTCTGCCGAAGATTGCGTCGTTACAAGGTCCTGCAATATCGCTGTCGTGAAAGGTGGAGCACGCGCCGAGCAGGGCAACCGTCGCATCGCCCGCCTTTATGTAGCAGGGTGCAGAGGCCGATTCCATATCAATACCTGTGCCGCAGTATGCAACGTTTCTCGCCTTTAAGTTTTCGATTGTTTTGATTACACCGCCGTGGCTGTAGTCAAGCGAGTGGTTGTTGGCGGTGTTGTACACGTTAAAGCCGTAGCTGTTAAGATCATCAAGGCTGGAGGGCTCCGTCATCGCCCACGTGCCGCCCGAATACGCGGCGGGGTAGCCCTCTTTGTTATGAATCGTTATTTCAAGGTTGTTAAAGCGAACATCGTGCGATTTTATAACGTCGCTTATCTCGTCAAAGCCGTCATAGGCGCAAAGTCGCTTTGTTATAAACGAGTCGCCCGTTGCAATTATCGTTGTTTTCATTTGTTTTCCTCATTGTTTGCAGAAATATTTTGCCTCCATCATTGAGGGAGGTGGATTTGCCTGAAAGGCAAAGACGGAGGGAGTGGGTAAGGAGCACAATTAATTCTCTCCCTCAGTCTGCTTCGCAGACAGCTCCCTCATCAGAGGGAGCCGTGTCGGTGAATATCAATCAAAAATGATACATAATAAGTTTTCTTGCGATCTGCAATCCGCCGTCGAGTGACGAAAGCTGCATCGTTTCCTCACGCGTGTGCGCGCCCTTTGTATATACACAGCCGACACACACCGACGGAATACCCATTGACGAGGGAATATTGCAATCGGTAGAGCCGGGGGTGTATTTTACATCTGTGTTAAATGTATGCTTGACAACCGCCTCTGCGCGCTTACAAAGATCTTCAAGTGCCGCTCTGTCAACATCGCCCTCGCAGGGACGGTCGCCGACAACGGTTACGTCGATGTCAAACTCGTCTTTATATTTTTCAATTATTTTATCAAATTCCGCCTGCATATACGCAAGACCGTTACGGTCGTCCGAGCGGTACTCAAAGAGCGCGGACGCGTTCTGCGCAATGGTGTTTACCGACGTACCGCCCGTGATGGTGCCGACGTTGTAGGTGGTCTTTGAGTCGGTGGGCACCTCGGTCTTATAATAGTCGCAGACAAGCTTTGAAAGGCAGGCGATTGCGTTTTTGTTGCCGAATGCACCGTAAGAGTGTCCGCCCTCTGTTGTTACGGTCACACGCATACGCTTTGAGCCGACAGGCTTTGCGTGTATAAAGGGTGCTGTACCGTCAAAGGTAATAAACTCTGTTACCCTGTCGCCAAAGTCCTTCATAATCCGGCGGCAGCCCTTGAGGTTACCAAGGCCCTCCTCGCCCGAGTTTACGACAATGAGCACACCGCCGTCCTTGGGGGTGAGCTTTTTTTGTATAATTTCCTTTGCCGCCATAAGCATACAAACAACGTGCGCCGTGTCATCGCCGATGCCGGGGCAGTATATCGTGTCGCCCTCAATTGTGAGCGGAAGCTCCGTTTTGTCGGGGAAAACGACATCGCTGTGCGCCATAAACACCGCGATTTTTTTTGAGATATCGCCGATTGGCAAAATTACGTTGAGCGCGTCGTCGATATACGCATTGTCTGCGCCCTGTTCCTTTAACCAGTTACATACAAACTCGGCACGCAGACCCTCGTCGTTTGACGGAGCGGGTATTTTTGCGAGTGTGCACAAAAGTTCAAAAGCTTCGTTGTTCATATTAATCCCTCCACCGCTTGCGCGGTCCCCCTCCCTTTACAAGGGGGGGAAAATAAAATATGCGCGGTCCCCCTCTCTTTACAAGGGAGGCAAAATAAAATATGCGCGGTCCCCCTCCCTTTACAAGGGAGGCAAAATAAAATATGCGCGGTCCCCCTCCCTTTACAAGGGAGACTTTTTTAATTATTATATTATTTAATTTTAAAAGTGTAAATAGAAAAAAGGCAGTTAACTATGGAAAAAAGACATATTTTTTTAAAAAAGTGTTATTTTGCAATTGAAATACGCTTTGGTTTGGGTATATAATCAAAACAAATAACACGGGTCGTCGTGGGCGCCGACCCCTACCAATTTTGAGGAGATCTACTATGAAAGTTACAACAGTGCTGGAGCTTGCTCCCGGACACGACAACCCCAGAAACTCGGAGGGTGCGTTTATCCGCGGCTTTGAAAACGAAATACTTTTTGCTTACAGCCGCTACCACGGCGACAGCTGTCACGACCACGCAACGTGCGACATCTACCTTGTAAAATCGTTTGACGAGGGTAACAGCTGGACAAAACCCGAAAAGATAGTCGACGGCGACTTTTTTGGTGTCGAAAACATTATGAGCGTGTCGGCGGTTAAGCAAAATGACGGCGCTGTTGCGTTTTACTATCTCATAAAAGAAAATAATATGGCAACAACTCTCGGTCGTTCGCTGTCCTACGACGGCAAAACGTGGACAAGCGAGCGCTGTGACTGCCGCTATCCCGAGGGCTACTACGTTGTAAACAACGACAGAATTATAAGAATCAAAGACGGCACACTGCTCGCACCCGCCGCTTTTTACACGCTTGAGGGCATAAAAAACTACGATATCAAAAAGCCTGTTGCGGTGTCGACACTGCTTGTGTCAGACGACGACGGCAAAAGCTGGGACAGAGCAGGCTTTATGCTTTGCATTGAAAGTATGATGAGGAATGCACGCGGACTTCAGGAGCCGGGCATTATCGAGCGCGAAAACGACCTGTATATGTTTATGCGCACAGGTCACGGCTGTCAGTACGAGAGCGTGTCGACTACAGGCATCAACGGCTTTGAAAAGGCGACACCGTCAGAGTTCACATCCCCCAACTCGCCGATGCAGATAAAGGCGTTTGACGGCGTGATGTACACCGTTTACAACCCGATACCGCGCTATAACGGTATCTTTGAGTTTGAGGGTACGTGGGGCAGAACCCCGATGGTCATAAGAAAGAGCGAGGACGGCGGCAAGACGTGGGGTCCGCTTAACACCATCGCCGCTGATAAAGAGCGCGGCTACTCGTATCCCGCTGTTTTTAAGACAAATGACAATCATTTGCTTATCGGTATGTGTATGGGTAATGCAACCGACGGCAACAACCTCTGCCGCCTCGGTGTTTTCAAGATCGATATTGATACCATTGCTTAAAATCCGAGGTGTGATATGAAATACGCAAATCTGCATTTACATTCGACATATTCTGACGCGCAGTTTACGCCCGAACAGCTTGTGCTTATCGGCAAGTCGCTCGGCTACCACGCGCTCGCGCTTACCGACCACGAGACCGACGGCGGCTGTAGGGCGTTTTTCGCCGCGGCGATAAGAGAGGACATCGAGTGTATTTCGGGCGCGGAGTTTTACGGTATGCAGGACGGCGTGAACCTTCACCTTACCGCACTCGATTTTGATATGGATAACGTAAGACTGCGCGCGTTTATAAAGGAGCGCTGTGACCTCTACGGCGAGTACACGCGCAAATGCTTTGAGCGCGGACGCGATATCGGGGTTATTACCGATATTACCTGGAACGACGTGCTCGATGTCACCCCCGACGGCGCGTGGATATGCATAAACTCTGTCATAAACACTATGAATATCAAAAAGGCAGTGCCCTTTGACTACGATTGGAGCAGATTCAGAACGCTCGTTTTCAAAGCACCCGAGACCGCGGCGTTCAAGCCTCAAAAGCCCACGGCAAAAGAGGTAATTGAGGTGGTACGCGGTGCGGACGGAATTATTGCGCTGGCGCACCCTTACCTGCAGACGCATTTTGTAAAGCAGCTTGTTGAGTACGGGCTTAACGGCATCGAGGTGTCACACCCCATTAACTATGAGAATACGTCGTTTCTTGCAATGGAGCTTGCAAAGGAATATAACCTCTATCACTGCGGCGGCACCGACCACACAGGTCCTATGAGCGGCTGCGGCGGCAATCTCGCAAAGCCGGTATTTCACGGCATTACCGAGGAAGAATTTTTCACGTTAAAAGAACGCAGAAAAGGATAATAAAAAAGCAACCCGAGTGGGTTGCTTTTTATTATCGTCCCTACAATCACTATTCACTGATTTTTATTTGTCCGAGGGTGATTTTTTTGTGTTTGTTTATCCTTTCGATATCCTGCGCGATTGCGTCGTAAACGCTGTCGACGTCGCGCTCAAACTCGCGGGCGGGAATGCGCATGACACCCGCGCGTATTGCGGACAGCTGAATCATTCCGTCCGACGTCACGACCGAAACGGAGTCGTTTTTGCCGATGTCCGCCACCAATTTTTCGATATACACGTCCGCCGTCTCGTGCTCCTTTGTGAACACAACGCGGACGTTGTTTTTTGTATACTTTTCGCCCTCGCCCCCGCGCACGCGGTAGGCGTCAAACACAATGACCGCCGCGACCCCCGTATAATACGCGTAGTTTGCGATAATATCGGTAAGCTTTATGCGCGCGCTCTCAAGGTCGTGGGCGGCAAGCGCCGAAAGGTCGTCCCACGCAAAGATTACGTTATACCCGTCGACAATGAGCATCCGCTTTTTGTCGGCGGTTTTTGTTTTTGCCTCGTGGTCGGTGGTCTCCACTCGCGCGATGCCGTACTGCCTGCGCGTTATCGGTCCGAACTCGCGCAGCATAATCGCCTCGAGCTCCTTGTCGTCGAGGTTTAGGTTGCACCGCTGTACCCGCGGTGCGCTATCTACGGTGTTTTGCTTTATACAGCTTTCAAGGTGCATAAACTCGGGCACCTTATCCCATTTTACGTTAAAGCCCGCGCCGTGCGCGCAGAAAACGCTGTCTGCGGTGTTGTCGGTGTCGGCGTCGGCGTTGTAGCCGATGCGCGCTATCACCTCGTCTGCGTTGTGGCAGATGTCGTAGCCGCACATCTCCAGCGTGAGAGCGCCGCGTCCGCCCGAGTAGGCGGCAACGTGCACGCCGTAGTCGAGCATTGTCGAGGCGGGTGCGCGTCCGCGCAGTATATACATTCCGCCGATGTCCTGCGGCGCATCAAACTCACCGCTCTTTGCTCGGATATCGGTTATTGCGCGCCCTATCTGTTCGGGCGGCAGCTCCAGCGTGAACGCGTAGTACGGCTCAAGCAGTACGCTCTTTGCGCTCATAAGCCCCTGCCGTATCGCGCGGTAGGTCGCCTGCCGAAAATCGCCGCCCTCGGTGTGCTTGAGGTGTGCGCGCCCCGCGGCAAGCGTTATTTTAACGTCGGTTATCGGGGCGCCTGTCAGCACACCGATATGCTCCTTTTCCGATATATGCCCGATGCACAGCCGTTGCCAGCTGCGTGCAAAATCGTCGTCGCTTGCGCAGTTGTCAATGACAATGCCGCGCCCGCGCTCTGTCGGCTCTATCAGCACGTGCACCTCGGCATAGTGCCGCAGCGGCTCGTAGTGCCCGACACCCTCGACCCTGCCCGCGACAGTCTCCTTGTACATAACACAGCCGTCGGCGATGTCGATATCAAGACCCAGCCGCTCGAAAGCGATGCTCTTTAAAATCTCGGTCTGCACCTTGCCCATCAGGCTTACGTGAATCTGCTGAAGGTAGCTGTCCCACGAAAATTTAAGCTGCGGGTCCTCCTCCTGCAACAGCTTAAGCTTGATAAGTGCGCTCTGCTCATCGGTGCCGTCGTTGATTATAACGCGGTAGGACATTATCGGCTCGAGGTGCGGCGTGATAACCGACCTTTCAAACCCCAGCCCGTCGCCGACCTTTACCGAGTCGAGCCCGCTGACCGCGCAGACATCGCCCGCCTGCACGCACTCGCGCGTGTCAAACCTCGCGCCCGAATAGACGCGGATGCTGTTTACCTTCTCGTCGCCCACCTGCTCACGAACGCAGAGTGTGCCGCCCGTAAGCTTTAAGTGGCACAGCCGCTCGCCCTTATTGTCACGGCTGATTTTAAACACCCGCGCGCCGAATGCCGCGGGGTAATTTTTTTGCGGCAGTATCTGCGTCAGCTCATCTAAAAACTCGCTGACGCCCGTAAGCTTAAGCCCCGACCCGAAAAATACGGGGAAGGCGAGCCGCGCGCCCAAAAGCTCCGCAATATCGCTTTTTTCAATCGCGCCGCCCTCTAAATATTTATCGAGCAGGTCGTCGCGGCAGAGCGCAAACTCCTCATCCTCGGCACCGAAACAGTCGATGCAGGCGGGCGACAGCTCGCGCGTCAGCTCTGACAGAAGCTCGTCGTTTGTCCTTCGCATAAAGTCGGTCTTTGTGACAAATATCACCGTCGGCACGCGGTAGTGGTCAAGCAGCTTCCACAGCGTGCGGGTGTGCGACTGCACCCCGTCTGTCCCGCTGATAACAAGTATCGCGACATCGAGCACCGACAGCGTGCGCTCTGCCTCGGCGCCAAAGTCGACGTGCCCCGGTGTATCGAGCAGCGTAAAATCGGCACCGCTCCAGCTAAACGCCGCCTCGCTTGAAAAAATTGTTATTTTACGCTCACGTTCGAGCGCGTGTGTGTCCATAATGGTGTTTTTGTCATCCACCCTGCCGAGACTGCGCGATTTTCCCGCGGTGTAAAGCATCGCCTCGGCAAGCGTGGTCTTGCCCGCGTCAACGTGAGCAAGTATTCCAAGTACTGTATTCATAACTATATTCTAAATCATATGCCCACAATTTGCAAGTTGTTCGTCTGAGACTGTCAAAAAAGGCACAGACCGTGAAGAAAAGGCTCACTCTGGTCTGCCTCCACTTGTCAGGGGAGGTGGCATTTTCGTAAGAAAATGACGGAGGGGTAGTATAAAAAATAAAAACAGTCCCTTAAAAACACAAGTGTTTTCAAGGAATTTCTTCACTTTCGGCAAACTCTCCCTCTCGTAGTACTTTTGTACAACTTCGGGTCGAGTTTACCAAATCTGCACTCTTTTTTGAGAGTCTCGCAGAGTGTCGAATTTTTAATAATAGTTTTTTCGACCCTCTGCAACGAACAATTTGTAGATTGTTCGTTTTGTTCGTTTATTTCGGTTATAGTTAAATTCAGAAAGGAGAACGATATGGCGATAAACTTTGACAAAACGGTGCAAAAGCTGTGCCGTAAAAAACTGACCTCGCCCGATGAGCCGCTTTTGCAGGGCAGCTTTACGCCGACAGAGGCGATAGCCGAGGCGCTCATCCGCCGCGCACTGTCGGGCAACGCCGACGCGCTCAAGCTTGTGCGCGACATCCTCGGCAAGCAGACGCCAAAAGAGGACAGCAGGTTTTTTATCGACATCAACGTGGTTGAGTAATGGAGATAAGCATAACAAAGCGGCAAAAGCAGTTTTGCGACGCATCCGCGTATGAGGTGCTGTACGGCGGCGCGGCAGGCGGCGGCAAAAGCTACGGTCAGCTGATCGACGCACTGCTGTACGCGATGAGGTACGCGGGCTCAAAGCAGATAATCTTCCGCCGCACCTATGCCGAGCTCGAAAAATCGCTCATCCGCGTGTCGCTCTCTTTGTACCCCAAAGAGATCTACAGCTATTCAAGAACTGTGCATACGGGGACGTTTATAAACGGTTCTTTGATAGACTTTGCCTACTGCGACAGCGAGGACGACGTGTACAGGTATCAGTCGGCGGAGTATGACGTCATACGCTTTGACGAGCTGACGCACTTCACCTCGACAATGTACGTGTACCTGACCTCACGCTGTCGCGGGGCAAACGATTTCCCAAAGCAGATAAAAAGCACGACCAACCCCGGCGGCATCGGTCACAGCTGGGTAAAGGAGCGCTTTATCGACATCGGCGCACCCGAAAGGCTGCACAGATGCGGCGGTGTGACAAGGATGTTCATTCCCGCAACGGCGCGCGAAAACAAGTTTTTAATGGAGAGCGACCCCGACTACATCACCCGACTTATGCAGCTTGACGAGCGCGACCGCCGCGCACTGCTCGAGGGCGAGTGGGACCTCGGTGCAGGACGCTTTTTTGAAGCCTTTTCAAAAAGCGTGCACGTGGTAAAGCCGTTTTTGCTTGACGCGGGTTGCGTGCGCTACATTGCGCTCGACTACGGTCTTGATATGCTCGCGGCATACAAAATAGTGCTCGACAGCGCGGGCTTTGCCTATGTCACCGACGAGGTGTATGACGGTAAGGACTCGGGCGGCACGGGGCTTATCGTGTCGCAGGCGGCAGAAAAAATCAAGGCGCTGTGCGGTTCCGACACGATATATGCGATATTTGCCCCGCCTGATTTGTGGAACAGACAAAAGGACAGCGGCAAGAGCATCGCCACCCTCTTTTACGAAAACGGGGTGCGGCTCACGCAGGTGTCAAACAACAGAGTGTCGGGCTGGATGTGCCTCAAGGAATGGCTGTCTCCCTTTTCACTTGACGGCGGCGAAAAAACGTCGCGGCTTAAGATTTTTGACCGCTGCACCAACCTCATAAGAACGATGGGCGCGCTTCAGTGCGACAGCATAAACCCGTCCGACTGCGCAAGGAGCCCGCACGAGCTGACCCACGCGCCCGATGCCCTGCGCTACTTTGTATCGGGCAACCCACGCGGCGCAAAGCCACCGCAAAAAGCCACGCGCTACAGCTTTTCGTCAGAGCGCAAAAAACCGTCGCCTGTCGGCATCGGCGACAAAATCAATATTATTTAGGAGAGCAAAAAATGTTTATAATTTTCTTTTTAATCATTTTCCTGCTGCTGCTTGTATGCTCGGCAATTGCAAAAAAGCAAAAGGACGCGCCGCGCAAAAAAATAACCGCCGAGCGCGCACGCATCGACGCGATATTGCAAAACATCGAGGTATACGACGGCAGCGGCAGGGGACAAAAACGACTGGAGGACAATAAATGACAACATACGATATCGACAGCCTGTGGGAGCAGTTTGAAGCCGCGCAGAGTGTGCACACCAATATGGGCATTGACAGCGACACACAAAAGGCATACAGGTTTTACGAGGGCGACCAGTGGCACGGTCTTGAATCGGGCGGCGAGCAGATGCCCGTGTACAACTTTATAGCGCCCGTCATCAAGTACAAGACCGCGATGGTCGCGATGAACAGCGTGAGCATATGCTACTCGTCACCGACAAGGGCGGGCGTATGCACAGAGCTTTCACGGCTTGCATCGGCAAAGTGGGAGCAGCTCAAGATGGACACAAGGTGCTGGGACGCGGTCAAGGCGGCAATGATAGCGGGCGACAGCTACCTCTACTTTTACGACGGCGAGGGCGACGCGCAGGTCATTGACAAAACCGATATATTTTTCGCCGACGAGTCGCAGACGGACATTTCAAAGCAGCAATACATATTTATAAAAGAGAGGCTTTGTGCAGACGCCGTTAAAAAGCAGGCGCTCGAAAACGGTGTGTCGGAGGAGAGCGCGGCGCTTATCACCCCCGACGACGAGGAGGGCGACTACGGCACTGACAAGTGCACCTGCGTTTTAAAGATGTGGCTTGAGGACGGCTCGCTTCACTTTTTACGCTTTACAAACGGCTGTATCTATCAGCCCGAAAGGGTGATAGACGGGCTTGACTGCTACCCCGTTGCCGCGCTCATCTGCGCGCCTACCCGCAAAAATGCACGCGGGCTTGGCGAGGTGCTGCCGCTTGTTGCAAATCAGATAGAGATAAACCGCAACCTCGCAAGACGGCTTCTCAACGCAAAGATCACCGCGTACTCGCGGCTCGTTTACGCAAACGACCGCATCGTAAACCCCAAGGCGCTGACCGAGGTCGGCACAGCCATTGAGGTGGACGGCGGCGGTATCGGCACGATAAACGATGCGGTGAGCTATCTCACACCGTCGTCAATGTCGCCCGACGCAAAGATATTGAGCGACGAGCTGCTCACTGTCACAAAGGAGCTGTGCGGTGCAGGGGACGCGGCACTCGGCGCGATAGATCCGACGCAGGCATCGGGCAGTGCGATAATCGCGGTGCGCGACCAGGCGGCACTGCCCCTGAACGAGCAGACAGCAAGATTTCGGCAGTTTGTCGAGGACATCGCGCGCATCTGGTACAAGCTGTGGGCGGTGTATAATCCCGACGGGCTCACACTTCCGAACGGAAGCACCGTCAGCGCGCAGGAGCTGTATCTTCTGGAGCCCGACGTGCGCGTGGACATCTCCAACACAAGCCCATTTTCAAAATATGCGCGTGAGAGCGCGCTTGAGCGTCTTTTCACCATGGGGCATCTGACCTTTGACGAGTACGTGTCAGCACTCGGCGATGACAGCACCGTACCCAAGGCGACGCTTGAAAAAATCATAAAAGAACGACAGACACAAAAGGAGAAGGTAAATGGCGATAGACAAAATTAACACAGAAACGGTAAAGGCGTATTACCACGAGAGCCTGCCCGATATGCCCGGCAAGTCGGCAGACGAGATGAAGGCGTTTTTTGACGCGATGCCAAAAAAGGTGCTTATCCCAAAGCTCAACGAGCTCGTTGACGAGATAAACTCGGGCAACTACGGCAAGTCCGCCTATGACATTGCCGTGCAAAACGGCTTTGTCGGCGACGAAAAAAGCTGGCTTGAAAGCCTTAAGGGCGCAAAGGGCGAGACGGGCGAAAAAGGCGACATGGGCAACACGGGCGCAAAGGGTGACACGGGTGAAAAGGGGGAGACGGGCGACACGGGTGCCGACGGCTTCAGCCCCGCTGTCAGCGTTACACAGACAGATGACGGCGCACTTGTTACCGTCACCGACAAAAACGGCATATCCCGCGCCGAGATAAAAAACGGACGCGACAGCATTGAGGATATCGCGTCGTCAGACGACATCACAGCCCCCGGTGTTTACAGAACGGGCGATGCGCTCTATCTTTCGACCGATGCCGTGTGGGACAAGGACCTCACCGTCCCGATATACTTTACGGGCAGTATGCAGGATTTGCAAAAGCTAAGCTTTGACTGGGACAAGAGCGATATTTACGACGGCGCAGGGCTTGTGGGTATCCCGCTTTTGAAATATGACAACTCCTACGGTAATGGCGAGGGCGCGACCTATATCTTTTTAAGTGAGGGTCTTGACAGCCTCATCGCCTACGAGTGCGACGTGAACAACTGGCAGCCGTGGGAGGTGGACAGCGTTTCGCCGATAAATCTTTCGGACAGTCCCATAGACCTGTCGGCACTCGTTATATCCCACTTTGTCATAAACGGTACGGCGACCGATATGAACGGCAACTTTGAGCTGATTTCGCCCTATATCAAAACAACACCGTCGGGGCTTGAAATATCGCGGCTTGTGCGCGAGACGGATATGACAAAAAGCCTCGGGCAGAGTTCAAACGCGCTCAAGGGCAGTATTTCGGGCAAAATTGTCAGCGCACGCGACGTAAGCCCGCTGACGCACACCCTCGGCATAAAGATAAGCGGGGTGGAGGAGCCGCAAAAGGTGACGCTCACACGTCTTGGCAAAAATCTGCTGCCCTATCCGTTTACCGACAAGAGCAAATCAGAGTACGGCGTCAGCTACACAGTATCGGACGGCAAGCTTTTGCTGTCGGGTACGGCAAGCGGCTACACCACCTTTAACTTCGGTACGTTGAGCGGGCTTTGCCCCGACACCGACTACTGCTACAGCGGCTTTGAAAACGGCAAAAACATTATGGCGCTCGTCACCGTCTACGACAGCGGCGGCAGTGCCATCGCAACGCTGTCGGCAAACCCCGAGTATGAGGGCAGTAAGTATATAACCTTCAATACGGGCGACTACCCCGCGGGGCACAGGTATATGCTTTCGGTAAAGCGCAGCAGCGACGGCAAGCAGATGAGCGGCGTAATAAAGCCGCAGCTCGAGACGGGCACCACCCCCACCGACTACGAAAGCTACGCAGCTCCCGCACACTTTAAGCCCGACGCGTCGGGTACGGTAAGCGGTGTGCCCTCACTCTGCCCTTCAACGACGGTTATGACCGACAACAAGGGCGCGCAGATCACGCTTGACTACAACGTCGACATAAACCGCGCCTTTGCAAAACTCATTTAAGGAGCAACGACTATGGAAAAACTAAAAATCATTATTGCGCTTGTGGGCGGTGCGGTGAGCGCCTACTTCAAGGCGTACCTGCCGCTTGTTGCGATCGTTGCGGTGTCGGCGCTGTTTGACATCGTGACGGGGGTTATTGCGGCGGTGTATACGGGCGAGGGGCTGAGCAGTAAAAAGGCGCGCCGCGGTGCACTCAAAAAGGCGGCGATATTCCTCGCGCTCGGCTTTGGCACCTTCCTTGACTTTCTCATACCGATGAGCGTTGCCCGCCTCGGCTTTGACATCGGCACGACGGTCGTGTTTTCGAGCGTCATCGCCTTTTATATCGCCTTCGGCGAGTGCGTGTCGGTGTGCGAAAACCTCTATCGGTGCAACCCCGCCGCCTTTCCGAAATGGATTTCGCGCATACTGACCGACGGCATTGACGCCATCAACAAAAAGGGGGAAAGCTGATATGGCAGTTTTACCCGTATCACAGACCTATACCGTCACCGCAACCTACGGTCAGAGCGGCAAATACTGGCGCGACGGACACAAGGGCATCGACTTTGTGACAAGCGGGCGCGAGGTGTACTCGACGACCGACGGCGTCGTGCGGGTGAGCCTCTATGACCCGAGCGGGTGGGGCAACTATCTTTCCATCGGCGACAGCCGCGGCTTACGCCATATCTACTGCCACCTCGAGAAAAAGACTGTGGCGGCGGGCGATACCGTAAAGGCGGGACAGCTCATCGGCATTATGGGCAGCAGCGGCAACGCAACGGGCGTGCACCTGCACTACCAGATAAACACCGCTGACGGTGTGGCGCAAAACCCCGCCGAGTTTCTTTCGATAGAAAACGCGGTCGGCACCTTTACGCAAAAGGTAGGTGAACAGAATATGTATCTTGACGACAGCAAGATATCAGGCTTTGCAAGGGACGCTGTGTACGAGCTCAAGGAGCGCGGCATAATGGTGGGCGACAAGGAGGGGTACTTCAACCCCAAAGCCCCGCTTTCGCGCGAGGAGGCGGCAGTACTCATTTCAAAACTTTTAAAGGAGAACTAATATGGAAGACATCAATGTGGTAAACGACACACAGCAGGCGGTCGTGGAGCCTGCACAAGACGGCGGTGCCGACACAAACGGCACGACAGCGGAGCCCGCCGCCCGCAAGCAAAGCTCGGGGGTAAACTCCGGCTTTCGCAAAATGCGCCTCGAAAACGAGCAGTACAGGGCGCAGATAGAAAGCCTCAAGGGTACTGTAGCGGAGCTCGAAAAATTAAAGGAATTTCAAAAGACAAGCGACATCTACCTCGAACGGCTCGTTGCCGACAGGATGGAGCGCGATCTTAAGGAAATTCAAAAGTCCGACCCGTCGGTCACCGACCTTGCGTCACTCGGCGACGACTTTTTGCGACTGCTCGAGAGCGGCATTGACGCGGGCACTGCCTATTTTGCGATAAAGCAGGCGGCAGAAAATAAAAAGACAAAAAAGCCGCCCACTCTCAACGCGATGAACACTCTCACACACGAGAACAGCGCATACTTTAGCTCGCGCGAGCTCGACAGACTGTCAGCGCGCGATCTTGAAAACCCGAAAATATTTAAAAAAGCAATGGAATCACTAAAAAAACTATAAGGAGAAAAAACAATGGCATATTCAAATTTCAAACCGACCATCTGGTCAAAATTCATTCAGACAGAGCTTGAGAAAAAGTGCAGACTCGTCGAGGACTGCTGGACACAGTTCGAGGGCGAGGCAAAGCAGGGCTCACGCGTTAAAATTCTCGGCGTGACCGCTCCCGACATCTTTGACTACGTTGCAGGCGAGGGCATCCCCGCCCCCACAACCATCGAGGGCACCTCGGTCATGCTTGACATCGATCAGGCAAAGGCGTTCAACTTTATGATCGACGACGTTGACCGCGCGCAGTCAGTTTCGGGGCTTATGGAGACACTCATCAAGGAAGCCACCGCGAAAATGGCAAAGACACGCGACTCATACGTTGCAGGTCTTGCAAAGGACGCGCAGAACATTTCAGAGTCGCTTGCCATCACAAGCGGTGCCGAGGCAAAGGCTGCCGTTGACAACGCGCTTTTACTTCTTCGCGAAAACGACGTTGATATCGAGGACGAGGTAACCATCACCGTATCGCCCTTTTTCTATCAGCTTTTCCGCGACGCCATCACCGAGCTTAAGACAAACAACGACGAGCTCATCAAAAAGGGCGTTGTCGGTATGTACGACAACTGCAAGGTAAAGCTTTCAAACAACCTCTATAACGACGGCACCGACGACTATATGATGGTGCGCACCAAGCGCGCGATCGCCTTTGCGGGTGCAATCGACGAGACCGAGGCGTACCGCCCCGAGAGCCACTTTGCCGATGCCGTTAAGGGTCTTAACGTGTACGGTGCAAAAATCGTGCGCCCCAAAGAGCTTTACGTTATCAAGGCGCATAAGTAAGGAGCGGTAAAATGACAGTAGCACAGGCAAACAGAATTGTCCGCGCACTTATCGGCGAGGACGACTTTCACGACATCGAGGACGTTATTGCAAGCTACTACAGCATAGCCCAGCGGCAGATTGCAACGACAGTCTGCCCGATAATACGCGGTGCTTTTATCGAGTGCGGCAGGCGTACCGAGCTGCCCTCTGACCTTTACCGCATCAAAAGCGTGCCTGCAAGCTACACCAAGGAGGGAAGCACGCACATCACCGTCGAGGGCGAGGGTCAGGTGTACATCCTCTACTACGCCTACCCGCAAAATATCCCCGACGACTGCGAGGGCACGACCGAGTTTGAGATCGATATCGAGGCGCAGAGCGCGCTCCCCTTTTATGCGGCGGCACAGACTGTGCTTGCAGACAGCGATATGCGGCGCTATAACGCGTATATGGACAGCTACAATAACATTCTTTCCAACATCGCCGCGGCAAACAAGCACGCGACATTAAATATTGTAAAAACGGAGGCGCTTTAGGTGAAATTCATAAACCATAACATCCGCGCAGGCTCTGCCCGCCACGGCTCTATCAGCGTAACAAGGCTGTACGGCATAAACGGCGGCGAGCACCTGCGCGAGAGCGAGCCCTCGCGTGCAGACAGCTTTTCGGGTGACGCACCGGGCGCTGTAAACCTCATAAGAAAGAGCGCGGGCACCGTCACAAAGCGCCGCGGCTTTACCAAAAAGAGCCTGCCCTTTGAACCGGACGGGCAGATAAACGCGGTGTATGTCTATAACGATTACACCGTCTACCTTGCGGGCAGTAAGCTTTACTGCCTGCAGGGGCAGACCCTGCGCACCCACACGCTCGCCTTTGACACGGCGGGTATGCGCCCCTTTTGCAGCGGCGGCTATATATTCTTTGCGGCAAACGGCGCGCTCATCATCTACCGCCCCGACGGCGACAGCATCGCCTACTGGAGCGACAGCGGCTGCGGCGGCGGACTCGAAATGTATACCCCGACAATATATATCGGCAACCTGCCAAACGGTGCGGGCGCGTCTTACGAGGGGGTAAACCTGCTCTGCCCGCGCGTTTGCGAAACGTATCAGGGCGACGGTGAGAGCACCGTCTTTACCACCCACCTCGAGCCTGTTGGCGAAATTGAGGCGTATATAAAAAATGAGAGCGGTGAATACAGCCCGACAGCCTTTGCGTCGTTTGACAAAAACGGCATAACGCTTGAGAGTGCGCCGCCCGCACCCGATATCGAGGGTGAGGACAACGTAAAGCTGGTCTACCGCCGCAAAAACGGCGATGACGGCGCGAAAAAGCTGTACCGCTGCACCTGCTTTACCGTTTTCGGTGTCGGCGGCAACCGCGACCGCGTCTTTTTATCGGGCGACAGCGCGCAGGCGGGGCGGGTGTACTATTCGCATATGGACAACCCGCTTTTCTTTTGCGACATCGACTATATCAAGGTGGGCGATGCCGATACCGACGTCTGCTCGCTTGCAAGCTACGGTGCGCACCTTGCCGTCATAACCGACAGCGGTATCTACACCGTGAGCGGTCACAGCGCGCAGGAGGGCGCGATAAAGCAGGACGCACTGTTTGTGACAGACGGACTTGTCGCCACCCCGCGACCGATCGAAAAGGAGCCTGCCCTCATCTTTGGCGGCGAGCCGGTATACCTCACGCACCACGGCGTTTACGCCATCAGCGCAAGCGGTGTACTCGATGAGCGGTGCGCTGCCCTGCGCTCGTCGCGCATAAACGTGTTTTTGCAAAATGAGCAGTTAAACACTTGCAAAATGGCGACCTTCGGCGACTACCTTGTAATATCCGACTGCCGCGACAGACTGTACCTTATTGACTCAAAGCAGTTTTCGGCATCGGACAGCGAGCCGTATGCCTCAAAGCAGTATGAGTGCTTTGTATGGACGGGTATCACGGCGCGTGTGCTGTGGACGCAGGACAATGTTTTGTACTTCAGCGACGGACAGGGCGTGTTCGCCTTTGACGGCGGCTATGCTGACGAGCGCGAGAGCGGTGTCTTTTATCCGATCGATGCGTACTGGGAGACACCCTACCTCTACGGCAGCGATGTGGGTGTGTACAAGTTTTTTGACAGGATATCGCTGCTTTGCGACAGTGAGGGCGGTGCAGACACCAACGTTAAGATCTTTGCACGCTTTGACAACAGCCCCTGGCGCACCGTCAGGGAGTACGACGCCAAAATGCGCGTGTTCAGCTACGTCGGCTTTGACTACTCACAGCTGACCTACAGCGATTATGTGTACAACTACGCGGTGACGACACGGCTTTTGCACAAAAAGGGCAGGGGAATAAAGCTTCGCTTTCAAAACGACAGAATTGACGAGCCGTTCACAATGGTCAGGTTCGCAATAGACTATATGACAATGTAAAGGAGATACTATGGCAAGCATTTACGATAAATATATTTTAAGCAAGTCCGACCTTGAGCGTGTGAATACCCTGAACGACGCGTGGAAGTCGGCAACCGACAAAAAGCAGAAAAACGACCTTCACGCGCAGGCGGAGGCGATACGCAATCTGTACGGCTACAGCGGCGGTGACGACGGCTCGCAGTTTATTTTAAACGACAGCGGGGTGTTAAATACCGCCGCCGCGACCCGCGCTTATACCGACGCTCTCGAGCAGGCAAAAACTGCGCAGGCAGAGGGCTTTGACGCGCAGGCAGAGGGTGTTGAGCGCGACAAAAACGACCGTCTTCGCGAGGCGTACATAAAAAATATGCAGGACAGCCTCGGCATCGGGCAAAAGCTGAAGGCGGCGGGCGTTTCGGGCGGTGCGTCAGAGAGCACCGTTGCGTATATGAACAACGTCTACAACAACAACCGCAACGACATCATAAAGGACGCGCTCGAGCAAAAAACCGAGCTGTCAGCCGACAGGCGTCAGGCACTCGCGGCTGCTGATGCCGACATCGCAAAGGCGGAGTATGACGCAACGCTCAAGCGCGCAGATGCACTAAAGCAGGCGGAGCAGACCGCCTATGAGCGCGAGCTTTCCGAGTACGAAAAGCAAAAGGACGCGCGCGACTTTGAATACAACAAGGCAATCGATTTACGCGATTTTGAGTATCAGAAGGCAATTGACGAGCGCGACTTTGAGTACAAAAAGCAGCAGGATGAGTACGCAAAAAAGGTTGCCGCGGCAAAGGCGGCATCGGGCAGCGCAAGCAGCAGCAGTAGTAGTAATAAGAGCAGCGGCTCAAAGCTGACCGTGTCAAACGTGCTGTCGCTTGTAAAGGCGGGCGTGTACAGCCCCGATTTTGCCGACATTCTCGGCATCACCGACGACCAGGTGCGCGACCTTGCGCAAAACTATGCGAGCGCCGAGTCAAAGGCGATCGCGTGGGAGCTTCTCGACAAGGGCATCTACGACAGCTCCTTCCCTGAGCTCCTTGGCTACTCGGAGGAGATGCTGTTAAGATATCTTGAAAATGTATTAAATGGATATTGATTTAATAAAATACGTGTGATACAATATTTTATTATAAATTATTAAAGAGGGGGTGGTTATGATAAAACGCGTGGCACTTATAAACGATCTTTCGGGCATCGGGCGGTGCTCGCTTGCGGTGGGACTGCCCATCATATCGGTGATGGGGCACGAGTGCGCATCTCTCCCTACCGCGATTTTGTCAAACCACACCGCCTTTGACAAATACACCTTTTACGATTTTACCGACAGGATGCACGGCTTTTTTGACTGCTGGCGCGAGCTTGACACCGCCTTTGACACGGTGTACAGCGGCTTTTTAGGGTCGGAAAAGCAGATTGACATTACCATCGATTTTATCGACACCTTCGGGCAAAACGCGATAAAGCTTGTTGACCCCGTGATGGGCGACGACGGCAAGATCTACGACACCTACACCGACGGTATGCGTCGGCATATGAAGCGGCTTACGCAGCGGGCGGACATCATCACCCCCAACCTTACCGAGCTGTGTGAGCTGTGCGATGCACCCTATCCCGAGAGTAAGATCACGCTGTCGCAGATAGAAAAAATGTGTAAGGTCGCGGGACCTGAGCGGGTGACGGTGACGGGGCTTGATAACAGCACGGTTTCTGATATCGGCGAGGGCGCTATCGCAAATCTTGTTTATGACGGCGGCAAAACGTATATAATACAAAACAAAAAAACACCGGTCATGTACTGCGGTACGGGCGATGTGTTCGCGAGCGTCCTTTGCGGCGCGCTGACCCGCGGCGACAGTCTTGAGAGTGCCTGCCGCACCGCCTCGGCGTTTACTGCCGAGTGCACCGAGTACACCTACAAAAACGGCGGCGACAAGCTGTTCGGTGTTATGTTTGAAAATAAACTCCACACACTTTTTGAAAGAAGGTAACTATAATGAAAACTAAAATCAAGGCTTTGACGGAAAGCGGTGTCTTTGCGGCACTCATCTTTGTTGCAACGCTGTCGGGCGCGGTTGCACCCATCGGCGGCGGTGCCTATATTCACATCGGCGATGCGCTCATTTACACGGCGGTGCTGTTTTTGCCGTGGCCGTTTGCCATTGCTGCTGCCGCTATCGGTGCGGGTCTTGCCGACCTTATGCTCGGCTCGGCGGTATATATCGTGCCGACGGTTATTATAAAATCGCTTACCGTCCTGTGTGCAAAGCTTTTGAAAAAGCTTTCGGCTAAACCGCTTGCGCAGGATATGCTCATATGTCTGTCGGGCGCGGTTACCGTGCTTGGATATTTTGTGGCGGAGATCTTTATGCTGGCAGGTGCAGGCAGCGGACTTTTGCCCGCGCTCGAGGGCGCGGCATCGGGTATGCTCTTTAACTTACTGCAGGCGCTCGCGTCAGCCGTTTTATTTATGATAATCTCGGCACCCGCACGAAAAATTTATGCCCGGATAAAAAAAGATGTATAAGGAAATACTTAAAAATTTAAAAGAAAAAACCGAAAAGTTCGCATATGACACAAACGCGCGCTTTGAGGGCGCAAACGTGCATATTGTCAAGGACAGACCCTCGGTGTGCGACGCGGTCGTTGACTACCCCTCCTTCCGTCTGTCCTTTACCTACCACATCGGCAAGGTGAACGGACCGAAAAGCGTGCTGACCTGCCTCTTTTTTGAAAAAAACGCGGCAGGCGATATGCCGTACCTTATGTACGACCTGCTAAACTATATCGACGAAAACGACTTTTCCTGCTACACCTTTTCGTATATTCCCGATGCGCAGGCGTTTTGTGACTGCTTTGACGAGCTTTCGCAAAAGCTTTTGAATAAGATAGATAAAATAAAGGAGCTGTTTGACAGACCCGAGCGGTGTGCCGCCCTGCGCCGTACAAAGCGCGACGATATCAGGACGTACTTTAACAGAGACGTGTTCGAGATAGCAGATACGCTCGAGCCTGACGCCCGCGACGGATATATCAAGCGCACCTACGACATTTATTTTTCGCACTCGCTTATGATGTTTGTGTCGCGCGGCTACGGCGCATATCTTGACGGCGACAAGGCGACGGCTTTACGCCTTATCGGCTCATCGAGGTCAATGAGCGTGTACCAGCGGCGCTTTTTATCGCACCTTCGCGACGACACCCCCGCGCAGACGCCGACGTCTGCCTTTTTGTCGCAGGGGCTTGTTGCGCAGTCGGCGCGTGCCCTGCTTTTGCCGATGCTTGTTGTGTTTTTGCTGATATCGGCGATTGTCACGCCCGCATTTTACGGTCTGCACCACGTTTTTGTAGACCTGTTTGCAGAGGGCGCGCTGTACAACTCGGCACTCGAGTTTGAAAACGCGATGTTCTGCGTCGTGCCCGCACTTGTTCTCGGCGCGGGAATCACCGCAATACTCAAAGAACAGATAGTAATGCTTACGGGCAGAAAAAACCGCGAGCGGTTTAAAAAATACAGGGCGATACTCACCACAAAGACCGAGCGTACCTTCACCCGCTACGGTCTGTTTACCGCGGCGGTGGTGTCGGTTATAATCTCAATGCTGGTTGCCAACACGGGCGTTAAGTTTTTTGACAAGACAATGCGCATAAACGCCGATTTTACACAGCTTCGCGCGGTGGAATACAGCTACTCGTCCATCGAAAAGGTGACAGAGGTGTCCTCCGACTACGGCATAAAGCTGACGACCGTCAAATTTGACGACGGAATGATGTTCAGCTTTGTCAGCATCGGCGACAAGGGCAGCGTCCAGACAAAGATTTATCCGATACTTGAACAAAGAAATATTAAAATAGAAAAAAGTTCCTTGGAATAAGGAACTTTTTTTAATTTTGACTTGATATGTATACAGTCAGTGCCGATAAAAGCGTACTGACCGTCGGCTTTTTGTCAATGCTCCCGAAAATATCGCAGAGTATATCGGTCGGGGTCATTTGCCATATGGTATCGCGCAGGGTACGGAAATTATATTCAATCGTTTTGGCATTGATGCCGTAGCGCTTTGAAACGGGCGGATACAGCCGCCGCTCGAGGTTGCACAGTACCTTCGGGTCGGTAAGTGTTATTCGCAGAGCCTCCTTGAGCTGTGAATAGCCGTTGAGCGAGGCGCGGATGCCGAGCTGTGACAGCGCCGCGTTTATTCTGCTGTCCTGCGCGAGCTGACGCAGCCTTACCGCCTTTGTGCTTGCATCGGACAGCACAAATATGCGAAAGCTGTCGGAATAATTGCGGCTTACTGCACCGCAAAGCAGGGTAAGGTCGCTGTCGGCAAGCTTTTTACCGCACAAAACGGTATCGACATTTTGTCTATCGATACCGTCTATTATATCTTGTACATAGCCTGATTCGCCTGTAATGGCAGCGCCCAGCTCGGTTGCAAACTCATAAGCGGTCGATGCCAGCCGACTGTCTGTCAGCGCGATATAAAGCTTTGATTTATCAGTTTCTGAGCGCATTCTGCGGAGCGGGTATGCGTCCGCCGCGCGAGATGAACTTTTCGGAGCTCTCGCTGTGAACGGGCATTACGGGCGCAGAGCCGAGAAGCCCGCCGAACTCAACCTCGTCGCCCACCTTTTTGTTGTAGGCGGGGATGACGCGTACTGCAGTTGTTTTGTTGTTTATAACTCCGATGCTGATTTCGTCAGCAATAATTGCCGAGATGGTTGAAGCGGGGGTGTCACCCGGAATTGCTATCATATCAAGACCGACAGAGCAGACAGCCGTCATCGCCTCGAGCTTGTCGAGGGTGAGCGTGCCGATGCGTGCCGCGTCTATCATACCCGCGTCCTCCGATACGGGAATAAACGCGCCCGACAGACCGCCGACGTGCGACGATGCCATGGCTCCGCCCTTTTTGACCGCGTCGTTGAGCAGTGCAAGGCAGGCGGTGGTGCCGTGTGTGCCGCAGCGCTCAAGACCCATCTCCTCAAGTATGTGCGCAACCGAGTCGCCGATAGCGGGCGTGGGTGCAAGCGACAGATCAACAATGCCAAACGGCACGCCGAGACGCTCTGACGCCTCTGCCGCAACGAGCTGACCCATACGTGTGATTTTGAATGCCGTCTTTTTGATGGTGTCGGCAATTGTCGTGATGTCCGCGTCCTTGCACTTTGCAATAGCGTGGCTTACAACGCCGGGACCCGACACGCCGACATTAATGGCGCAGTCGCCCTCGCCGACGCCGTGGAATGCGCCCGCCATAAAGGGATTGTCCTCGGGCACGTTTGCAAACACGACAAGCTTTGCACAGCCGATCGAGTCGTTTTCTTTTGTAAGATATGCGGTCTTTTTAATAATCTGACCCATCTTTGCAATGGCATCGAGGTTGATGCCCGCCTTTGTCGTAGCAACGTTGATCGACGAGCAGACGTTGTTTGTTTCGGTAAGCGCCTGCGGAATTGATTCAATCAGATTAATATCACTCTGCGTCATACCCTTGTGCACAAGCGCCGAGTAGCCGCCGATAAAGTTGATACCGCAGGTGGCGGCGGCACGGTCAAGCGTCTTTGCGATCTTTACGTGGTCGTCAACCGAAAAGCCGCGCGACACGAGCGATATCGGTGTTACCGACACGCGCTTGTTGATTATCGGGATGCCGTACTGCTTTGCAATATCCTCACCCGTCTGTACAAGGTTTCCCGCTTTTTTTGTGATTTTGTCATAGATGTTATCGCACAGCCTGTCAACATCGTCCGATACGCAGTCAAAGAGCGAGATGCCCATTGTGACGGTACGGATGTCGAGGTGGCGGTTGTCTATCATATCGATAGTTTCAAGAATTTCTTTTAAATTCAGCATACGTTACCCCTATATTCTGTGCATTGCGTTAAAAATATCCTCGCGCATCGTGTGGATATTAAGTCCCAGCTCCTGCCCCTTTTTGTTAAAGGTGTCAACAATGTCCGAAAACGCGCAGTCAGCCGATGCCTGCGCCAGCATTGACATTGAAAAGGTGTCGCCGAGAACCTTTTGCGTGATATCGACGATATTGATATTGAGCTCCTTGCAGACAGCGGCAATGTCGTAAACGATGCCGACACGGTCGCGGCCCGCAACAGTGATGACAATTTTCATAGGTGTTCTCCTTGTTTTTTTGATTATATTTTAACATTTATCGCATAAAAATCAAGTTTTTATTGCAAGTTTATAAAAATGTGTTAAAATTAAAGGTATATTACTAAAAGGAGATTTACAGCAAATGAACGACAAAAAGCTTTTGGCACTTGTTGAAAATAACGCGTGCGCGACAGACAGCGAGCTTGCCGCCGCGCTTTCGTGCACCGAGGCGGAGGTAGCCGAGGCGAAGGCGCGCCTTGAAAAAGACAACGTTATTCTGGGCTATGCCGCAATGATCGACTGGGACAAGACCAACCGTCACAGCATCACCGCGATGATTGAGCTCAAGATCTCGCCCACACGCGGCGAGGGCTTTGACAAGGTTGCACGCCGTGTCGCCAAGTACCCGCAGGTAAAGAGCGTCAGTCTTATGTCGGGAACATACGATATTTTGCTGTCGATAGAGGGTAAAACGCTGCAGGAGGTTGCGCTGTTCGTGTCGCAAAAGCTTGCAACAATGGACGGCGTTTTGTCCACCGCAACGCACTTTGTGCTCAAAAAATATAAAGATAAGGGTATAAGCTACGATGTTGCCGAGGGCGATATGCGCAGTCTGTTTAACATATGATAAATTACGATAATCTGTTTTCAGAACGAATAAAAGTTATAAAGCCGTCGGGGATACGAAAGTTTTTCGATATCGCGGCGGAGTATGACGATGTGCTGTCGCTGTCAATCGGCGAGCCCGACTTTGAAACACCGTGGCACATCCGTGAGGCAGGCATCGAGTCGCTTGAGCGCGGACGCACCAAGTACACCGCAAACGCAGGTATGACCGAGCTTCGCGAGGAGTCGGCGCGTTATCTCAACCGCCGCTTCGGCTTTGACTACAAGGCGGAGAACGTGCTGATAACCGTCGGCGGCAGTGAGGCTATCGACCTGTGCATACGCGCGCTTGTAAACGAGGGCGACGAGGTGCTCATTCCCGAGCCGTCGTTTGTCTGCTACAGCCCGATAACGACGCTGACAGGCGGTGTGCCCGTGCCGATTGTCACAAAACAAGAGGATAACTTCAAGCTTACAGCTTCGGCACTCAAGGCGGCAATCACGCCAAGGACCAAGCTGCTTGTACTGCCCTTTCCCAATAACCCGACGGGCGCTGTTATGACAAGGCGCGACTTAAACGCTATTGCAAAGGTATTAAAGAACACAAACATAATGGTGCTGTCCGACGAGATATATGCAGAGCTCACCTACAGCGGCAAGCACGTAAGCTTCGGGGCGCTTGCCGATATGGCGGAGCGCACAATCACCATCAACGGCTTTTCAAAGGCGTATTCGATGACGGGCTGGCGCATGGGTATTGCGGCAGGTCCTGTGCCGATAATCAAAAAGATGACGCTTATCCACCAGTACGGGATTATGAGCGCGCCCACCACCAGCCAATATGCCGCGATAGAGGCGCTGCGCAACGGCGACGCCGATATCGAAAAGATGAAGGCGGCGTATAACGAGCGCAGACTGCTCATTTTAAACGGTCTTCGCGATATGGGGCTTGAGTGCTTTGAGCCATTCGGTGCATTTTATATCTTCCCCAATATATCCAAGTTCGGTATGACGAGCGCCGAGTTTTGCGAGCGTCTTTTGCGCGAGGAGCGGCTCGCCATCGTACCGGGCAGTGCGTTCGGCGACAGCGGCGAGGGATTTTTACGCATTTCTTACGCCTACTCTGTCGAAAACATAAAGCTTGCGCTTGCAAGACTCAAAAGGTTTATTGATAAGCTGTGATAACGCAAAGATCATACGCAAAAATAAATATTTCGCTCGACCTTGTGGGTAAGCGCGATGACGGCTACCACCTTCTGCGTACCGTTATGCAGACGGTGTCGCTGTGCGACTACATCACGCTTTCGCGCTCGCGTGAAAAGGGGATACACTTAAAGTGCAACAAGCCGTATATCCCGACTGACGAGCGCAACATCGCCTATAAAACTGCGGCGGCGTTTTTTGAGCACACGGGCATTGCACCGTCTGTTAATATCCACCTTAAAAAGTATACGCCGTGCGGGGCGGGACTCGGCGGCGGCAGCTCAAACGGTGCGGCAGTAATCAACGGGCTGTGCCGTCTTTACGGTGTTGATATGAGCGCGGAGCAAAAGGTGGAGCTTACAAAAAATATCGGTGCGGACATACCGTTTTTCTTTTACGGCGGGACGGCACTTTGTGAGGGTATCGGTGAGGCGGTAACGCCCCTGCCGCCCCTTCCCGACTGCCGTATTGTTATTGCAAAGCCGCCCGTGTCGCTGTCGACCGCGGCGATCTTTTCGTCCGAAAAGACAAAGGAGGCGTTTGGCGGCAACAGCACAGACGGGGTTATTGAAGGTCTGCAAAACGGCGATATTTTTAAAATTACGGGCAGTGCAGAAAATGCGCTCGAGGGCGCAAGCTGTGATGTCTGTCCGCAGATTGCTGACATCAAAAAGACGCTTTATGACTGCGGCGCCGATTTTGCTATGATGAGCGGGTCGGGCTCGGCGGTGTTCGGTATATTTTTGAACCACAAAAATGCAAAGCACGCTTACGAAACGCTTTGCCGTGCATACAGAGAGGTCTATATCACAAGACCGAAAAATAATAAAATGTAGGGACAACCAATTGGGTTGTCCCGTTTTTGTCAATAATCATTTCAAAAGGAGTGATTATTTATGAAAAAAAGACTTTTACTTACAGCGGCGTGCTGTGCGGTGTTTTTCGGTCTGCTGTTTGCGCTGACGCTGTCTGCAAATGCCGACGGCGAGCGTATACGCGACAGCGTTTTCCGCTTTCACGTTATAGCAAACTCCGATTCCGATGCCGACCAATCCAACAAACTGGCGGTGCGTGACGGCGTGGCACAGCTCTGCTCGGAGCTTTTTGAAAACAGCGACAGCAAGGCGCAGTCGATGGAGATAGCCGAAAATAATATTGAAAAAATAACGGCGCAGGCAAAGCGTATTCTTGAGCTGCGCGGCGACGACAGCGATGTTACCGTCACCGTCACAAAGCGGTTTTTCCCCACCCGCCACTATAACGGCGTTTCACTGCCCGCGGGCAACTACGACACGCTTGATATCCGCATCGGCAGTGCGCAGGGGCACAACTTCTGGTGCGTGATGTTCCCCGATATCTGCATCGGCGCATCGGACAAAACCGACAACAAGCAAAAAATGTCGACCGTCCTGCAGGGCAGCGCACTGCATATGGCGACAGACAGCGGCGGCATCTCTTTTAAGTTTAAAATTGTAGAAATTATCGAAAATGTCAGACACCGTTTTGCCCGCAGATAAAATGTTTCCATTTAGTTTAATTTATGCAACATAAAGTTATATGCTTTTGTTAGTCGCTTTGTTATAATGAATTAGTACAATTATATATTTATATAATAAACCGAAAGGAAGATGTTTTTATGACAAAAGCAACAAAATTGTTGGCAGCTGTTTTGACTGTTATTATGGTTTTTTCATTAATGACATGCATCACCTTTGCTGCAACACCTGTTTTTGCTGACGACTATGTTAGCTACCCTTCCAGCGACAAGATCCCCGAGATCAAAAGCACAGCTTGTATAGTTTCACCGAAAGCAAGAAATAAAGAGGTCGGCACAAAGATCAATATTGATTGGGACGGTCAGACCTGGGAGTTCGTTGCCGGTGTAAACGCATTTGCAACCTTTGACGAGGCTTGCCAGCAGGCTGACCTTGCTGCAGGCGGCGAAACACCGCAGGTTATTCTCTCGGCAGGTAAATACCCCGAGCTTCGAATCAAATCGGCGGTTGAGGTATTCGGCGCTAACTGGAACGACAACCCCAACGTTGTAAATAACGACGACCCCACAAAAGCGTGGAAGCTTAATGAGGCGTGGTCAGTTGCCCCCACCATCTGTAACGATATCGTTATCGACGGTGCGGCTGCGGGTGAGATCACCATCGTTGGTATGGAGATCGCTCACAGATTCTATGACTCCTTCCGCCCCCAGAGCAGCACAAAGACTGTTCTTAAGCTTATCAATACATACCTCAACCAGACAGACTCATCAACACCTATCCTTACACTTCCCACAGGACGTACATCCAACATGGCGAAGTTTGCGATGAGCTTCTGGAACTTAAACTCACACAACACCGGCGCATCTGCTGCCAACAACACCGACGAAACACACCTTATCAACTTCCGTGTCGGCACACTCAACATGGCATCGGATAACCGTCTTATCGACGAAAAGGTTTCGCCTATCTTTGTTATTGACGGCTTCTGCGCTGACTACGCACAGCAATGTATCAACCTTTCGTGGTTCAAGTGGGCTCCCTACAAGACCGCGAAGATGGTATTCAAAAACTCATACTTCACACATTACGAGAGCGGTAACGGTACCGGCTGGCTTGATGTCTGCGGCTTCTACACCGACAAGACTCCCGACCCCGCACTCGGTGAATCGGCTGAGTTTGAGGCGACAAACAACATTTTCTACAACTCGTACCATTCAAACGGTAACGCTGACCTCCGTGTGTTCGGCGTTGAGTTTACAAAGATCACATTTGAAGATAACCTCGTTATCAATACCGACGGTACAAAGCAGAACTTTATTAATATGTACAACTCACCCATCGGTGACCTTTCAGACGTTATCTTCTTAAAGAACAACACCTTCCTTGGCTATAGCATCGATATTCCGTGGGGCAGCTCAAACACCGAGATCGATATGACAGGCAGCTACATTGCACACGAGTGGTCACCCGACTACAAGAACGAGCAGCTCAACGTACTTCCTACAGGTCTTGTAAGATACGATTACTGCTACATCGACGGTGCAAAGACGATCAAGACTGACGCTGTTCAGGAGTTCGGCATTGACGGTATGACCGTTGACCACGAAAACCAGACCATCACCGGTACAGTCGGCTCGGGTATCTACTACAAGACACCCCTTATTGTCGGTCAGGCTGTTTCAGACATCTATCCTTCAGATAAAGATTATTCAAACATCGACTCATACCAGGACGAGACACCTGTAACACGTTGTGCGCTCACCGCGGTTGACAACTACTTCGTATTTGTTGCGTTCTCACCCGACAGAGCAAACTACAAGGTTTATAAAATGAAGATCTCGCGTCCGTCAGTTCCCGGTCTTGCTCTTACAAGCATCAGCGACAGAGCGGTTGCTCTCGATGTTGTATCTTATAAGGTAGACCTCGCAACACAGGAGGACAGCTTCTCGTTCAAGCCCGTTGCAGAGGACGGCGTTAAGATCGAGGTAACCCTCGAGGGCGACAGCGTTGCTCTTACACCCGCAGCTGACGGCACCTACACCGTCACAGGTATCGAAAAGGGCAAGGACATCGTTTACAACATCGACCTTACCAAAGCAGGCGCACGTGAGCGCTACACACTCAAGCTCAACCGCGCACTCAGCGATGCTTGCGAGCTTATCGGTGTCGATTCAAAGCTTACAGAGGTTGAGGGCGGCTATAAAGCTCATGTTGAAGGCGGCGCAGACAAGTTTGAGTTCACCGCTGAAATTTCAGAGGGCGCTGACGCATTCGTAACACTCGGCACAGCAGTTTACCCCTACGCTGCAGGCAAGTTCGTTATCACTGACCCCAAGGCTGCAGATTATAAACTCATCGTTGTTGCAGAAAGCGGCAAGACAAACGAGTTCAAGCTCACACTCACAACAGAAAAGAGCAGTGAGGCAAAGGTTATCAGCGTTGAAAACGCAACCGCAAAGGACGGCGGCTTTGAGGCTGAGGCTTCAACTACCTTCACTGTTAAACCTACAATTTCAGCGGGCGCAGGCTTTAAGGTATTCTCCGATGCTGCTTGCACAACACTCGTTGCTAACAACACAGTAACACTCGGCGATTCAGACGTTACCGTTTACATCGTTGTAACCGCAGAAAACGGCACAGTTGCAGATCCTGTTGCTCTTAAGATCAAAAAGGTAGCTTCAGGCGGCAACCAGGGCGGCGTTGAAATCGAGGATACTTCAGCAATCTTTACCGATATAAAGGCAAAGGGCTGGTACAAGGAATACGTTGATTACGCTGTTGCATACGGCATCTTCAGCGGCACAAGCAAAGACAAGTTCTCACCCGACAGCAACATCACACGTGCACAGTTCGTTCAGGTGCTTGCAAACCTCGAGGGTGTTGATACATCAAACAGAAACGTTAAGACATCATTCAGCGACGTTCCCGCTAACAAGTGGTTTACCGCTGCTGTTAAATGGGCAAGCGACAACAAGATCGTAAACGGTGTCGGCGACGGCAAGTTTGATCCCAACGCAAACGTAACACGTGAGCAGATGTGCCTCATGCTCGTAAACTTTGCACAATTCAACAGCATCACTCTCAAGACAGTTGAGGCAAAGGCAAACTTTGCAGACGATGCTAAAATCAGCAAGTGGGCAAAATCAGCAGTTTACACCTGTCAGCAGGCTGACATCGTAAACGGCAAGGGTGCAAACAGCTTTGACCCGCAGGGCACAGGTACCCGCGCTGAAGCGAGCGTAATGTTTACCAAGTTCCATAAGGACTATATGGCAAAATAATAAATAATAAATCACGGCTCCCTCTGATGAGGGAGCTGTTTTTTGCGATTTTGCAAAAAACTGAGGGAGAGAAAAGGTCGTGCACAGCATTGCGGGAGGGGGAACCCCTCCCCTACTGCTTTGTATTATATATAATATAATAAGGAAGAAACTCGGTTTTACGACATTTTTTACCCCGAAAAATAATTTAAAAAAGATTAAAAAAAGTGTTGCAATTTACATAATGCTATGTTATACTAATTAGGCGTGACAAAATGCGATGATGCGGAAGGTGGCTGCAAAGGCAGCATTTGCCTTGTCTTATGCAGGGAATTTCCGCGGAGTATGTTCGGCTTAAAAGCCGGGCGGCAAACGGTTAAAACACAGCACACGCAAGGGTTTTTGGAACTGCCGGAACGGTCCGGTAAGCCGCGATTTAAAAGTCTTGTGACTTTAAAGGCTCGGTTAAAATTAACCGATTTTTTTATGAAAGCCAAGTGAAACACACGGCTATGTGTATGATTTATTTCCGTTTAAAGCTGCCAAATCAAATAAATATTATTTAAGGAGGCAAAAAAATGGCAAAGACAGAGAAGATCAGAATCAGAATTAAAGGTTATGAAGCTATTCTTGTTGACCAGACAGCTCGCAAAATAATCGATGCTGCTGAAAGAACAGGCGCTGTTGTATCGGGTCCTATCCCGCTGCCCACCAAAAAGGAAGTTGTCACCATCCTTCGCGCTGTTCATAAGTACAAAGATTCAAGAGAGCAGTTTGAAAGAAGAACTCATAAGCGTTTAATTGATGTTGTTAAGCCCACTGCAAAAACAGCAGATGCGCTCAGCAATCTCGAGCTTCCGGCAGGCGTTGACATAGAGATCAAGCTCTAATGTCAAAAATTGTCGGGGTCATGTTGACATCGTTCAACCAATAACCTAACAGGAGGAAAAGAAAGTGAAAAAAGGTATTATCGGAAAGAAAATCGGTATGACACAAGTTTTCGATGAAAACGGTAACGTTATTCCGGTAACCGTCATCCAGGCCGGCCCTTGTACAGTAGTACAGAAGAAAACGGTTGAAAAAGACGGTTATGCATCAGTGCAGCTCGGCTACGCTGACATCAAAGAAAAACACGTAAACAAAGCAATGAAGGGCCATTTCGAAAAGGCCGGCGTTGCAGCTGCAAAAATTCTTAAAGAGTTCAGACTTGACGATACAGAGTCGATCAATGTTGGCGACGTAATCGCAGTTGACGCTTTTGAAGTAGGCGCATGTGTAGACGTAACAGGTATCTCAAAGGGTAAAGGCTTTGCAGGTACGATCAAGCGTTACAACGGTCATCGCACACCTATGTCACACGGTGGCGGTCCTGTTCACAGACACGCAGGTTCAATGGGCGCTTGCTCATCGCCCTCACGTATTTATAAGGGCAAAAAGATGCCGGGTCATATGGGTGCTGTTAAAGTAACTGTACAGAACCTCGACATCGTAAAGATCGACACAGAAAACAACTTGCTCGTAGTTAAGGGTGCTATCCCCGGTCCTAAAGGCTCGGTAGTAACCGTTAAGAGCACTGTTAAAAACGGTTAAGAAGGAGGTAAAACATAATGGCTATAATTGATGTAGTAAATATGAACGGCGAAAAAGTTTCAACAATGGAGCTCGCTGATTCAGTGTTTGCAGTAGAAGCAAGCAAAACCGCAATGCATATGGCAGTTACAAACTACCTCGCAAACCAGAGACAGGGCACACAGTCAGCTCTTACCCGCGCAGAAGTATCGGGCGGCGGCAAAAAGCCTTGGAGACAGAAGGGTACAGGCCACGCAAGACAGGGTTCAACAAGAAGCCCGCAGTGAACACACGGCGGTATCGTTTTTGCTCCCAAGCCCCGTGACTACCGTTTTGCAATGAATAAAAAAGTAAGACAGCTTGCACTTAAATCAGCTCTTTCAACAAAGCTTGCTGAAGGCAAACTTATCGTTGTAGACAAAATTGATGTTGCTGATTACAAAACAAAGACAGTTGTAAATATGCTCGAAAAACTCGGCGTATGCAAGGGTCTTATCGTAAACGCAGAGCTCAACAAGTTCCTTGTTAAGAGTGCTGCAAACGTACAGGGCGTAAAAACAACCCTTACAAACACAATCAACACCTACGATATCCTTAAGTACGACAAGCTCGTTCTTACAGCAGATGCAGTTAAGAAAATTGAGGAGGTGTACGCATAATGAAATCAGTTTATGACGTAATCCGCAAGCCTATCATCTCAGAAAAATCAATGGCAGGTATGCAGGACAAAACCTACGCATTCAAAGTAGCAGTTGATGCTAACAAA
>JAZQDN010000069.1:0-4245 GCA_045546815.1 Eubacteriales bacterium | reverse complement strand
CCCGAAGGGGTTAGTCCCGTTTGGTTTTTGAAAAATATAGTAAAGTAAGCAGGCGAAGAAAAATTCATTATTTCTGAAATTTCCGAGGCGGAGACACCAATACGCAAAAGGCGCTGGGCTTCGGACGTGCGCAAATTATGATAGTATTTTTTCGGACTGATTCCTGCGTAGTGGTAAAACAGCTTTTTTAAATAGCTTGTACTGATATAGTTTGCCTTTGCAAAATCCTCTATGCAAAGGTTGCGTTTTACCTCTCTTTGCATCATTTCGACAACGGCGCTGTACGTTTTTGCACCCGCAGAGGCGCAAAGATTGTCCTCTGCTTTGATTTGTTGCGACAAACTCAAAAAGAAAGCGGAAAGCCTGCAGCTTATTTCAAAAAGCTCGGGTGAGTTATCGACGTTTTTGCTTAATTCATCTGCCAACCTACCAACTGTCTTTACGTATTCCTCGTGAAGTGAGGCAGACAAATGCATAACGCCGTTTTTTAAACTCTGCGGCAGGTCGCCGTTTATTTTAAAGGATACGTTAAGCACGTGCGGTGACGAGTTTTGAGCAGACCTGATACGGTGAAACTCGTTGGGAGCGTGAAAAATAATATCCCTCTCACCTAACGTATAAACCTTCTCGTCTTCAGTAACCTCTATTATGCCGTCAACAACGTATACGACCTCAAAAAAGTCGTGCTTTTCTCCCTCGAAAGTAAAATCCTTTGAAAACCTGCGGTCAAACACCTTGTAAAGAAATTCCGTTATCTGAAATGAGGCGGTTACATTACGGAACATATTATATACCTCTTTTAGTATCTAAAATATAAAATATTATATCTGTTTTTACATTGAATTATGATTACTGACTCAATATACTTATGGTAGCACATACAATAATAAGTGTCAAGGAGAGGCAAAAATGAAAGAAAAAATCAAGATTGGGTACATTGGTCTTGGCAGGCGCGGAACTGACGTGTTGAAGCGTTGTCTTAGCGAAATGCCCGATGTGGAAATAACTATGATTTGCGACCTGTACGAGCCGCTGTTTGAAAAAATAAACTGCATCTTAAAGGAAAAGGGCAGGCAGGAGGCAATAGTCACCACAGATTACCGTGATATTTTGAAAAAATCCGAAATTGATGCGGTGTTTATTATGACAGGCTGGTATGGCAGAACGGATATTATAAAGGATGCAATGCGTGCGGGCAAGTACGTCGGCTTTGAAGTAGGCTGTGCTTTTGATATTCAGGAGTGCTATGACCTGCTGTCTGTTTATGAACAAACTAAAACGCCCATTATGATGCTCGAAAACTGTTGTTACGGCAGACTTGAGATGATGGCACTCAACGTAAATGATAAAGGGCTTTTCGGCGAACTTATCCACGCAGACGGCGGGTACCATCACGACCTTGTGAATTGCCGTGAGCTTTTTGGCAACGAGGAGGACGAGGACAGACACTACAGAATCCATTCGTACATTCACAGAAACTGTGAGCAGTACCCTACACACGAGCTTGGACCTATTTGCAAGGTACTCGGTATCAACCGCGGTAATAAAATGCTGACTCTCAGTTCCTTTGCAAGTAAAGCAGTTGCACTCAAAGAACGCATTGTAAAGAAAAACGGTGCAGACGGTAAATGGGCAAATTACGACTATAAGCATGGGGATATCATAACTACTATGATTACTTGTGAAAACGGTCAGACAATCAGGCTTTGTCTTGACACTACGGCGCCCAGAGCTCATTATTCCAGAAACTTTACCATTCGCGGAAGCCGTGGAATGTGCAGTGAGGACAGTAAAGTGTTGTTTTTTGACGGTATGAAGGAGCCCTGTCATAATAACTTTGATGAAATGTTCAAGGAGTATGACCATCCGTTGCACGAGGAATATGTATCCCTCGGTGAAAAGGGCGGTCACGGCGGAATGGATTGGCTGGTATGCCGTGCGTTTGTTGAAAGCGTAAAAAATGGCACAAATACTCCGATAGACGCGTATGATTCTATACTGTGGCTTGCAATCGCACCGCTTTCAGAAGCGTCGATCAAACTTGGGGGTGCACCCGTTCCCGTGCCCGACTTTACCTGCGGTAAATGGGCAGATCGTGAGCCCGTCACAGAAAGTAAATATTGTCTTGATAAAGTCGTTGTTGACAAAACCGTAAGAATTTTTCCCGAATAATAAAAACAGTTGTCAAAGGGTATCAAGTGGACAGTACCGTATGTTACTACAGTTTTTAGTGATATTCTGTTCTGACGAACAGAGTGATATTATATTCGCCCTTAAACTGTCCGAAGGACAATATCACGATGCGTAGCATCATATCACTGCGAAGCAATATAACTCGCCTTCGGGGTCCCCACAAAACCGTGGCTTTTGTGGGGTGAAAAGGCGAATATAACTGAAAAAGACGATTGCTTTTGCAATCGTCTTTTTCTTGGCAGGGGCAGAGCGCTGCCATTCATATCCACAATTTAAAAATTGTTCGTTTTGTTCGTTTTTAGCCGTCATAATTATAGTTAGAAGACGTCTTGAAAAACAAATATTAAACTAATATAATATGGAGGTGAAAGCGTGACAAACGTAAATTCAGTATTCAAATCATTTCTTGTTAAAAATGCAAATTACGATGGCTTTTTTGAACTGCCAAAGTTAAAAACGACAGATACTTTGCCGCAAAAGTTCGTCCCTTTTTCAAAAGCGATGTGTCGCTCTTTTACAGACTTTGATTGCTTTGTGCATTTTTATGAGGACGACATAAGGTTTGAAAGGATTTGGAATAATCCCAAACAGTATCTTAACAAACTGAAAAAGTTTAAAGGTGTAATATCACCTGACTTTAGCATGTATCGCAATATGCCACTATGTATGCAAATGTGGAATGTATACAGAGGCAGGGCGCTTGCGAATTGGCTTTCTGAAAACGGAGTGGAAATAATTCCCAATGTACGTTTTGGTGACGAACGTACATATCTGTTCTGTTTTGATGGTATTGAGAAAAACAAAACAGTATCAGTTGGTACTCATGGGTGCATACAGCATAAAAAGGATAGAGAGTATTTCAAAAAAGGTCTTGCAGAGCTTGTAAAAAGACTAAAACCGCAAACTATTGTCGTGTATGGACAAGCACCTGATGATATTTTTAAAGAATATAAAGATATCGGTATCAACATCTTACAATTTGAAAGTGAGATTCAAAAATCCAGAAGGCAGGTGACTGTCTGATGGGTGGAGGCACAGGCGGGGGTGGCTTCGGTAATACTTATGGTAGTGGAAAAACCATAAAAAATCAAATTGTTGAAAGTAAAAGAAGCGGCTCTGCTTTAAAAACAGATTCACACCATTCTTTTAATGATATTGTTGATAATTATGCTGGAAAAGCCCAAAGATTTAAAATCAAAGGCGGAGTCTCTATATCAAATAGAGGGTAGCCTGAATGGCAAAAAAGGAATATTTGAATGGATATTAGATCCTGAAAAAGGTGTAACTCATAGACGATTTATTCCAAGCGGCAAAATCACCGGCAAACCAAATTCACGATGAAAGGATGATATTATGTACAAAATAGACATTACAAAACACTTTGAATCTCTAAATTTTGAAGCAATTTATTGGGGAATAAAAAATGATATTATAGATACCAATGCTGCAATAGAATATGCTGACGCCTATGCCATTGCAAATACCGACGAGTGTAGCCAAAGTGTTATTGATATATTATTATCAGAAGATATCACAAAAGAAGAAATGCTTATGTTATTAAAAAAAGCAAGTGGTTTAAAAGTGTTACAAAGTGAAACGAAGTGTATGTTCATTTTGCGAATTATTATTTTGTCTGAATTACAAAATAAAAGCAGTAACGAACTTTTGTTGAAATTAGAAAAAGTATACGCAGACTTTGACTACCCATCAGATATGAATGATTTTATATACTATATGCCGCCTGAAGACGGATACGACCCAAGTGCTCACTCTGACAAAGAAAATGAAGCTCGACTAATAAATAAATTTAACGAATTTATAAATACATGGAAAGAAAAAATATGAATAGTTTTGAATGTATTTTTTGCGGCAAAAAAATAAATAGTGATAATGAAAAAGTATCATCTATACTTGTTGCAACAAATTGGGATACAGAAGATGAACAAAGTCAGCAATTCTTTTGTCATTTCGACTGCTTTAAAGAAAAATGTCAAAACAAAAACGCTATTTATATTGACGAGGAATAAAATGATCTATATTACAGGCGATACG
>JAZQDN010000068.1:0-8751 GCA_045546815.1 Eubacteriales bacterium | reverse complement strand
ATATATATTAGATAATATTAATATATATACTACTTTAATGTTGAAAAATGAAAAGGAGTATGTTATAATTATGATGTATAAAATTTATAGAGGAGATCAAATTATGGAGTCATTTGCAGACGTTTGGACAAACGCGCTTTCTTTAATCAAAGACACTATTTCAGATGCCGCTTTCGACAGTTGGATAAAGCTGCTCCGACCCATCAGATTTGAGGATGATGTTGCCTACCTTTACGCACAGTCGAACTTTCAAAAGGTGCTTATAAATAACAAATTCAGTGATTGTATACAAAACGCTCTTTCGGAGGTTATGGGATTTGAGGTAAAGGCGGTTATTTTATCAGAAGAGGATGTCAGCAAAAAAATCAGCGGTCCGCGACAGATAAAGGACACAGATCCTATAAAAATTGACGAGGGTGAGGACAAGCTCGATTTTAAACTCAATACCGAGCTTACCTTTGAAAACTTCGTTGTCGGTAACGAAAACAAGTTTGCACACGCAGCAGCGCTCGCTGTTGCCAATAATCCCGCACAGGCATATAACCCCTTCTTTATTTACGGTAAATCGGGCCTTGGTAAAACACATCTGCTTTGCGCTATTGCAAACGAAATAAGAAAAAACAACCCAACCGCTACAATAATGTTTGTAAAGGGTGAAGATTTTACAAACGAGCTGATTGAGGCAATCAAGCTTGGTGAGCAGGTAAAATTCAGAAATAAATACCGCTATGTTGACGTGTTTTTGGTAGACGATGTTCAGTTTATCGGCGGTAAGGTTTCGACAGAGCTTGAGTTTTTCCATACCTTTGAAGCACTGTATGAAGCTAAAAAGCAGATTATCGTAACGTCGGACCGTCCGCCAAAGGATATGGCAACACTTGAGGACAGACTTAAAACCCGCTTTGAGTCGGGTCTTATTGCTGACATTCAGCCACCCGAATATGAAACACGTGTTGCAATTATCAAAAACAAGGCCGAATCGATAAAGCTTGACCTTTCAGACGACGCTGTTGACTATATTGCAAACAAGCTTAAAAACAACGTACGTGAGCTGGAGGGCGCTGTTAAAAAGATTAAAGCATACTCACTTATTTTCAGCGGACAGACCCCCACAATCGGTATTATACAAAATGTTATCCAGTCAGTTATAAAAGAGAACGTTAATTCTGACATAACCCCTGAAATTATCGTTGACCATGTTTCAAAATACTTCAATATTTCAAAAGAGGATATTTACAGCTCAAAGCGCCGCGCGGATATACTCAATGCGCGTCAGGTAGCAATGTACATAACGCGTGAGCTTACCGACATCTCACTTTCACTCATCGGTGACGAGTTCGGCGGTAAAAACCACTCAACAGTTTTACATTCGATCAATCTTATCAGTAAAAAGATGGATACCGATTCAAAGTTTTCACAAAAAATCAGTGAGCTGATGGAAAATATCAAGAAATCTTTTTAACATTGTTTTAAACAAGTTTTTAATTTTTTTCAACATTTTTATAAACCATTTTTTTCCACCAAAAATCATTGTTTAAAAGACTTTATTTTTGAACATTGAGGGTGTCGGGTTATAGACATCGGTTTTTTCAGCCACCGACAGTAAAAAATAAACTTTTAAACAGTTTTAACCTACACTACTACTGCTACTTCTGAATGTATAGAAAAGAAAGGAAATGACTTTTATGCGTTTTGTGTGCCAAAAGGACAAACTCAATGAGGCGGTTAGTATAGTATCAAAAGCCGCTTCTGTAAAATCGACCATCTCTGCGCTTGAGGGAATCAAGGCAGAAATCAAAGAAGGTCTTATAAAGCTTTCGGCTTATGACTTTACCCTTGCAATCTCGGCTTCCTTTGAGGCAGACGTTGTTGAAGAGGGAACTATCATTTTTCCCGCAAAGCTGTTCGGCGATATTATAAGAAAGCTTCCTAACGGTGAAATTTACATCGAGGCTGATGAAAACTATCAGATAAAAATTTCTGCAGGCGGCTCGTTCTTTAATATTATGGGCGTGTCTCCCGAGGACTTTCCCGAAATTCCTACAGTAAATACGATTGACAGGGTTGACCTTGCGGTACCCGCATTTAAGCGTCTTGTAAAGCAGACGATCTATGCTGCATCAACGCTTGATATAAAACCGATTCTGACAGGTATTCTTTTTCAGATCAACGACGAGGAATCAAGCATTTGCGCTGTCGGTCTTGACCAGTTCAGACTCGCTCTTAAAAAAGAGAGCTTTGAATACAAATCGGGTGATTTGTCAGAGTTTATAGTTCCTGCAAAAATACTTAAAGAAATTATAAATATTCTGCCGGAAGAAACCGATTCAAACATCGGCATCTCGGTTGCTGAAAAAAACGTAATGTTTACTTATGAAAACTTTGTTATTGTTTCAAGAACACTTGAAGGCGAGTTTTTAAACTATAAAAACGTTATCCCGAAGGATTCGACCTTTACGGTAAAGGTAAAAACACGTGACCTCCGTGCAATGATCGACCGCGCGGCGCTCATTACTTCAAATGCTATCAAAAGCCCGATAAGATGTGACTTTGATTTTGACTCAATAAAAATTTCGACTGCATCAAATATCGGTAAGTTTACCGATATGATAAATACCGATAACTTCGGTGAAAAAATGACAGTCGGCTTTAATAACAAGTTTATGCTTGAAGCACTTTCGGCATGTGACAGCGAAGAAATTAAAATTAAAATAAATTCAGAGCTTACACCAATTTTAATTTTACCCGTTGAAGGTGACGACTTTTTGTTTATGGTGCTTCCAATGCGCCTTAACCTCGACCTTAAATGATTATAAGATCTTTAATTTTAAAAGACTTCAGAAATATCGTTTTTGAAAAAATCAATTTTGAAAACGGTGTCAACATCCTTGTCGGAAAAAACGGTCAGGGCAAAACAAATATTTTGGAAGCAATCAGCTTTTGCTCGGTTTTAAAGAGCTTTCGTGCGGCAAAAGAAGAACAGCTGATACGCTTTGGCTGTGAGTCGGCACGTATACAAATTGAATATTTAAATGAAAATAATACAGAGAGTATTGAAATTATTATAAATAAAAACGGAAATAAGCAGTTAAAGCACAACGGAATGACGGTTACAAAAAACCGTGAGCTTATCGGTAGTTTTCTTTCAATACTTTTTACGCCCGACCATCTCAATCTTATAAAAGAGGGTCCGAACAAGCGTCGCTCGTTTTTGGATATGGCGCTTTGCTCGCTTGATATAAAATATACCGATTCGCTTCTTCGCTATCAGAAAATTTTGTCGCAGCGTAACGCACTGCTCAAAAAAGATAATGTACTTCCGGAGCTTTTAGAGGTATATGACAGAGAGCTTGCACACGAGGGGTCATATATTGCAACCGCACGTGCACGGTATATAGAAAGTCTTGAAAAATTTGCAAAAATTATTTTCGGCGATATTTCAAAATCGCAAAACAAATTAAAACTTTTATATATTAACCAGTTTTCAAAAACTGTTGAAAACCGCGAGCAGATTGAAAAGCTGATGTATGAACGATATCTGCGCACACATCAGACGGATATTGCACTAAAAATGACCTGCAGCGGAATACAAAAAGACGATCTGCTTATTTTGCAAAACGGCAAAAGCCTCAAGTACTTCGGCTCGCAGGGACAGATTCGTTCTGCTGTCTTGTCGCTTATACTTGCGCAGGCAGACGTAATACATGAAAAATACGGCGAGTACCCCGTAATAATACTTGACGATATTCTGTCAGAGCTTGACAGAGCGCGTCAAAAATATATCTTTTCCGGTACGCGTGCAACGCAGGTGCTTGTATCAACGTGTGAAACACAAAAGGCACGCGGAAAGGGAAATATTTTAAAAGTAAGTGAAGGCAGGATTGTATAAATGTATCTTCACCTCGGTAACGACATTGTTATAAAAAAGAAAGATATACTTGGAATATACGATATTGATAATACGACAATATCAAAGCGCACCCGAGAGTTTTTGGAGTTTTACGAAAAATCGGGTCGGCTTACATATGCAACAAATGACCTTCCAAAATCGTTTATAGTTTATGCAAACGGCGAAGATACACACGTTTATGTGTCACAGATCTCGACGTCAACACTGCTTAAACGCTGTGAGTTTATAAAAAAAATATCGGAGATATAGGAGAAAAAAATGTCTGATACTAAAGTAACAAACACTTATGACGAAAACCAAATACAAGTTCTTGAAGGACTTGAGGCGGTAAGAAAACGCCCCGGTATGTATATCGGTTCGACATCGGCGCGCGGTCTTCATCACCTTGTTTATGAAATTCTCGACAACTCAATTGACGAGTCGCTCGCGGGATTTTGTAAAAATATCAGGGTAAGAATTATGGAAGGCAACGTGATAGAGGTCGAGGACGACGGCCGCGGTATCCCTGTAGGTATTAATAAAAAACAGGGCGTGCCTGCTGTAACACTTGTATTTACAGTTCTTCACGCCGGCGGTAAGTTCGGTGGCGGCGGCTACAAGGTATCAGGCGGTCTGCACGGTGTTGGTGCATCGGTTGTAAACGCGCTTTCAGAGTGGCTTGAGGTCGAGGTTTCTGACGGTAAACACGTGTACTATCAGAAATATCAGCGCGGAAAGATTGTAAACGACCTTAAAATAATCGGGGACACCGATAAAACAGGAACAAAGGTACGCTTTCTTGCTGACAGCGAGATTTTTGAAACGCTTGAGTATGAATATGAAATTTTGTTAAAGCGTATCAGAGAGCAGGCATTTTTAAACGGCGGTCTTTCTATTGAAATTACCGACGAGCGCGATGCAACTGCAATAAAGAAAAAGAAAATGTGCTACGAGGGCGGTATCCGCGAGTTTGTAAGCTACATTAACAAAAATAAAGAGGCGACCCACGAGGACGTAATATATATGTCGGGTGAGAAAAACGGTGCAATGGCAGAGATCGCTCTGCAGTATACCAACCGTTATGACGAAACGATCGTGTCGTTTGCAAATAATATCCATACCGTTGACGGCGGTACTCACGAGACCGGCTTTAAAACCGCACTCACAAGAAATATCAATGCGTATGCCCGCAAAAAAGGTATTTTGAAGGAAAAGGACGAAAATCTTTCGTCAGAGGACGTGCGCGAGGGTCTTACCGCAATCATTTCGGTAAAAGTTGAAGAGGCGCAGTTTGAGGGTCAGACAAAGACAAAGCTCGGAAACTCCGAGGTTACCGGTCTTGTTTCGTCGCTTATGAACGAAAAGCTGACCGAGTACTTTGAGGAAAACCCGAAAAACGCAAAGCTTATTATAGAAAAAGCATTTAATGCAAGCAGAGCAAGGGAAGCGGCAAGAAAAGCGCGAGAAACTGCAAGAAAATCAGCACTTTCGAGTGGTGCTTCTCTCCCCGGTAAGCTTGCTGACTGTCAGCTCCGCGACAACGCGCAGACAGAAATTTACATCGTCGAGGGTGACTCGGCGGGCGGCTCGGCAAAGGAAGGCCGCGACAGACGTTTTCAGGCAATACTCCCGCTTTGGGGTAAAATGCTCAACGTTGAAAAAACACGTATAGACAAGGTTTACGGCAACGACAAGCTTCAGCCCGTAATTACCGCACTCGGTACAAACATCGGACCCGATTTCAATATCGAAAAGCTCCGCTACGGTAAGGTAATTATTATGGCCGATGCCGACGTTGACGGCTCACATATCCGTGTGCTTATGCTGACCTTCTTTTTCAGATTTATGCGTCCGCTTATCGAGGAAGGTCATGTGTACCTTGCTCAACCGCCGCTTTATAAGATTATGAAAAATAAAAAGGACTATTACGCATATACCGATGCAGAGCGCGACAAGATACTTGAAGAAATCGGTGAGGGCGCAATGGTTCAGCGCTATAAAGGTCTGGGTGAGATGAACCCCGAACAGCTGTGGGAGACCACTATGGACCCGACAAAGCGCACCATTGTAAAGGTGACAATGGAAGACGCAGTACTTGCTGACCAGATATTTACAGTGTGTATGGGTACAGAGGTTGAACCCAGACGTGAATTTATAGAACAGAATGCGCAGTATGTACGCAATCTCGATATATAGGAGAATAAAATGCAAGAAGTAAAACATAGTAGTGAAATAAATTTTGAGGGTCAGAAGATCGTTGAAATTGATGTTGAAAAAGAGGTGCGCGGTGCGTTTATTGACTATGCAATGAGCGTTATCACCGCACGCGCCCTGCCCGATGTACGCGACGGCTTAAAGCCTGTTCACAGACGTATTTTGTATACAATGCATCAGGCAAACTTAACCCCCGATAAGCCTTACAGAAAATCGGTTACCACCGTCGGTGACGTGCTTGGTCACTATCATCCCCATGGTGACGCATCGGTTTATGATGCGATGGTTCGTCTTGCACAGAAGTTCTCTCTGCGCTATCCGCTTGTTGACGGTCAGGGTAACTTTGGTTCAATCGACGGCGACCCGCCTGCTGCATACCGTTATACAGAAGCGAGAATGAAAAAAATCGCTCTCGAAATGCTCACCGATATCAGAAAAGATACCGTTGACTTTATGCCTAACTTCGATGACAAGGACGTTGAGCCTACAGTTTTACCGGCACGTTTTCCCAACCTGCTCGTAAACGGCTCATCGGGTATTGCCGTTGGTATGGCAACTGAGATACCGCCGCACAACTTAAACGAGGTCATTGACGGTACGATCGCGCTTATGGAAGACCCCGATATTGACGTTGACGGACTTATGGAATACATAAAAGGACCCGACTACCCGACAGGCGCTATTATTATGGGTAAAACGGGCATCCGTAACGCTTATAAAACAGGCCGCGGCAAGATTTATGTAAGAGCAAAGGCGGAGATTGAGGAGTACAAAGAAGGGAAGTTCCGTATTGTTGTTACAGAGATTCCTTACGGTGTAAGAAAAGCCGCTCTTATCGAAAAAATTGCCGACGAGGTAAAGGGCGAGCGTATTGTCGGAATTTCCGATATCCGCGATGAGTCGGACCAGGACGGTCTTCGCTTTGTTGTTGAACTTAAAAAAGAAGCAAACCCGCAGGTTGTTTTAAACCAGCTTTATAAGTATACAGAAATGCAGTCGACCTGCTCGGCTATTATGATAGCACTTGTAAACGGTGTACCTAAGTGCTTGAATCTTAAAGAGATTCTTACAGAGTACATCGGCCATCAGCGCAGTGTTATAACCCGCCGTACACAGTACGAAATCAAAAAGGCAAAGGCACGCGCACATATTTTAGAAGGACTTTTAAAAGCTATCGACTATATCGACGAGGTAATTGAGCTTATTAAAAAATCGTCGTCAATTGCCGATGCAAAGCTTGCGCTTATCAACCGCTTTGAGCTCGACGATGCGCAGGCGCAGGCGATTGTTGATATGCGTCTCGGTCAGCTCTCGGGTCTTGAACGCGACAAGATCGAAAACGAGTATAAAGAGCTTACCGAAAAAATCGCAGACCTCGAGGATATTCTTGCAAACGCATGGCGCGTTGATGCAATCATCAAAGAGGATCTTACCGAAATCAAGCGTAAATACGGCGATGCAAGACGTACCGAGATCGGCGTTGGCGATATCGGTCTTGAGGACGAGGACCTGATCCCCGTTTCTGACTGCGTATTCACGCTTACTGACGCAGGCTATGTTAAACGTATACAGACATCGGAGTACCGTGCACAGCATAGAGGCGGTGTCGGTGTCAAGGGCGTTAAGACAAAAGAGGACGACACAGTGCGTCAGATGTTTGTTGCGTCAACCCACGATTATATTCTGTTCTTTACAAGCCTTGGCAGAGTTTATAAGGCAAAGGGCTATGAAATCCCCGAAAGCTCACGTATAGCAAAGGGTACAAGCGCTGTTAATATTATCCCGCTTATGTCGGGCGAAAAGGTTACCTCAATGGTAAAAGTAAGCGAGTTCTCGGACGACAGCTATTTACTAATGGTAACACGTAACGGTACAGTTAAAAAATCGCCGATGAGCGATTATGCCAATATCAGAAAAACGGGTGTTATTGCAATTATTATTGATGATGAAGACACGCTTGACACCGTTCTTAAGACAACGGGCGATGATAATATCATTATTGCATCGCACTACGGCAAGGCAATTAAGTTCAGCGAAACCGATGCACGTCCTATGGGCCGTGTAACCCGCGGTGTACGCGGTATCAAGCTTGAGGGCGATGACTATGTTGTAGGCGCAGTTATTGAGCAACCCGAGTCAACGCTTCTCACAATCACCGAAAACGGCTACGGTAAGCGCACTGAAACAAGCGAGTATCGCGTGCAGGCACGTGGCGGTAAGGGTGTTGGTAACTATAATATTACCGATAAGACAGGTAACGTTTGCGGCATCGCTATCACAAGCGGTGACGAGGATCTTATGCTTATTACATCGGGCGGACAGGTTATGCGTACCTCAACCAGCGAAATTTCGGTATTCGGCAGAACAACGCAGGGTGTTCGTGTTGTTAAGCTTCCTGAAGGTATCAAGGTTATTGACCTTGCACTGTCCGAAAAGGAAGAAGAAATTCCCGAAACAGAAGAAACAGTAACAGAAGAATAAACTCAAAAAAGGCTCCCTCTGACGAGGGAGCTGTCACGAGGAACGAGTGACTGAGGGAGAGATTAATTATGAACAAATTTTATTCTCTCCCTCCGTCTTTTTGTTTTACAAAAATCCACCTCCCTCGTCAGAGGGAGGCAAATAAAAAGGTAGAATTATGAACGTAG
>JAZQDN010000067.1:0-8055 GCA_045546815.1 Eubacteriales bacterium | reverse complement strand
CCATCCGCACGGGAAAATCGACCTTTATCAAAAAATTTATGGAAACGCTTGTGATACCTAATATTCAGGGCGAGCATAAGCGCGAACGCGCAGTCGACGAGCTTCCGCAGTCGTCGGCGGGTAAGACTATAATGACGACTGAGCCAAAGTTCATTCCCGACGAAGCGGCTCACATCGTACTTGATGACAATACACATTTTAATGTGCGTATGATAGACTGCGTCGGCTACGTTGTAGACAGTGCGCTCGGCTATATTGAAAACGATATGCCGCGTAAGGTTATGACCCCGTGGGACACAAACGAAATGGACTTTCAGACCGCAGCGGAAATCGGCACTAAAAAAGTCATTTGTGAGCACTCAACCATCGGTCTTGTGATTACCACCGACGGTAGTATAGGCGAAATTCCGCGTGCCGACTATGAACAGGCAGAACGCCGTATTGTCGACGAGCTGAAGGCAATAAACAAACCGTTTGTACTGCTTGTAAACTCAATGTTTCCCGAAAGTGACGGTGCACGCAACCTTTGCACAAGGCTTCAGACAGAATATAACGTTCCCGCAATGTGCGTAAACTGTATTGAGCTTGATGCACAGCAGATAACAGACATCATTAAAACAGTATTGATGGAGTTTCCTGTCAAACAGATTGAGCTTGATATCCCCGAGTGGATATCGTCGCTTGACAGCACCCATTGGCTGAAATCCCGTCTTTATAACGAAATTATTCACCTTGCCGCACCGATTAAAAACGTGCGTGAGATAAACGATCTCACATCTTCGCTTTGTCAGGTTGACAGCGTAGAAGATGCGCAGATAAAAAATATTGACCTTGGTGTAGGTAATGCAGATGTAAAGGTTCACTTTGACAAAGAGCTTTATTATAAAATAATCAGCGAGACGGCAGGTGTCTCGATTACAAATGACGGTGAACTCATCGATTTTATCAAAACAATGTCAGAGGTTAAAGAAAAATACGATAAGGTCAGTGCTGCCTTTGAAGAAGCGGCGGCGACGGGTTATGGTATTGTAAATCCCGGTATAGAAGATTTAAGCCTTGCAGAGCCTGAGATTTTCAAGCAGGGAAGCCGCTTTGGTGTTCGCCTCAAAGCGAGCGCACCGTCGTATCATATCATTCAGGCAAATATAAAAACCGAGGTTGCTCCGCTTGTTGGCAGCGAAAAGCAAAGCGAAGAGCTCGTTATGTATCTCATGGAAGATTTTGAGGAAAATCCTGCAAAGATATGGGAATCCAATATATTCGGCAAATCTGTACACGACCTTGTAAATGAAGGTCTGCAGACCAAGCTTTCAAAAATGCCCGATGATGCACGTGCAAAGCTTCAGGAAACGCTTTCACGTATAATAAATGAGGGCTCGGGTGGCCTTATCTGCATAATTCTGTAATTTTAAAAGCGATTAGATATAGACTAATCGCTTTTTGTATTGTAAAATATTGTCGAAAAACAGGGAGGTGATAAAATTGAAAACGTTTTTAATTAAGCGACCGCTTTTTGTAGCGTGTACCGCCGCATTTGCAGTTTGCGCTCTGTGCAATTTTCTCACTGCCTCTGCAATGATTGCTCTTGCGGTCGCGATCGTTTTTGCTTCTCTTTTTATCATCCCGTTTAAAACGGATTTCAGAGCGACTGCAATTGTTGTAGCTGTTGCTTGTGTTGCGATGATTGCTTCTAATACGATTTATTATACATTTTTCTACCGTCCCGTTGTTGACTATTTAGGTGCTGATGCGGTTGTGGAAGGTGAACTTATTAAAAGCGAAGGCACAACGGTGACTGTTCGCTGTGACAGAATTACGCGTGATAAGGAAAAAGACGCCGTAAACTTTAAAGCAAGGTTTATTGTTGATAAGATCCCGTCCGCATATCCGTCGGCAAAGCTTGTTTTAAAAGCTAAATTTTTTGACAGCTCTGACCGCAGTACTGATGTCCATATAAGTGGCGTTGCAAGCGAAGTGAATGTAAAATCATCTCATGACCCGTCGTCTTTCCGCTATGTTTTGTATAACATACGCCAAAAACTGAAGGATAATATGCCTTTCAAAGACAGTGATACATCTGCTTTTGTAAGCGGAGTTATTTTCGGCGATGTGTCGGATATACCCGGTGTATTCAAGAATAAGCTTAATTCTGTCGGACTTTCGCACGTAACATCTGTCAGCGGTATGCATCTGATGTTTGCTGTGCTTTTGATGGATTTTGCGCTTGCGATTTTTGCTGTAGGCAACAAACCGCGTGCTGTTTTAGCTTTGCTGTCAATTTTGATTTTCACATTCCTCAGCGGCTTTGCGGTTTCCTGTATACGCGCCGCAATAATGCTGGCTATTTATTATGTCGGCGTAATTACTGATAAACTGTCTGACAGCCTGACATCGCTTTCTGTTGCGGCATATCTGATTTTGCTTTTCTCTCCGCACAATATATGCTCGCTTTCCTTTTTGCTGTCGGTGTCCGCTACTTTCGGCATAGTTTTCTTTTCGCCGTGCTTTAACAGCTTTTTTAATATTAGATTCAAAAACCCATACCTTCGAGCGTTCTTTTTCGGACTTGTGCGCCTTTTGACAATGTCGCTTTCGGCATCTGTCTGCTGTCTTCCGATAACTGCACTGCTTTTCAAAAACTTTTGCGTTTTGGCACCTGCCGTAAATGTTGTTGTCGCAATTCCGATACAGATACTTTTTTATGTCGGAATTGCCGGCATACTTTTTGGTTCAGTTCCGTTTGTGAGCGACATACTCTCTTTTGCCGGTGATACACTGTATAAAATAATTGAATTTGTTGTCTCAAAGTGTTATTATATAAAAAACACAACAGTCACAGCGGGCTTCGGTATGTATTACATCGTGCTGGCGCTCATCTTTGTGCTGGTGCTTGGTATATATCTCTTATATAAACTTGATTTCAAACGACATATTTTGGTGCGCTATATTGCGGCATTTGCGCTTATATGCCTTGTGTTTTTCGGCGTAAATCAATTTTTGACCCGCGGTAACACCAAGGTGAGCTTTGTTGATGTCGGCGACGGTAATTGCTCTGTAATTTCAAAAGATGAGTCTGCAACCATAATTGATTGCGGCGGCGATTATTTTGACGAAATTGAGCGTGTTCTGTGTTGTGATAACGTAAAGAAAATCAGTGTTGTTGCGATTACACACTTTAATGCCGACCATGTCAATTATCTTGCAACGCTGGTGGATACCTATGATATTGATTGTATCGTCTATCCCGCCTTTTCGGGCTGCGGTGATTATGCCGATGTGCTTATGGCGGCGGGCAAAAACGGGACAAAGCTTGTAGCACTTGAAACTGACGAAGAATTTTTACCGCTTGACGATGTAAAGCTTCGCTGCTTTGTTGAAAAAGCGAAAAAGGTGAAGCCGTATGAAAATATGAGTGCGGTCTACCGTCTTGAGCTTGCTGACAGCTCTGTGCTGTATACCGGTGATATGAATATCAATCAGGAGCATGCATATCTTGATTATTCGGGCGCTATGAATTGTGATATACTATGTGTTGCACACCACGGCTCCAAAACCTCGTCACATACAACCTTTTTAAATCTTTGTTCACCCGATTATTCCGTCATAAGCGTGTCGGAAAATTCAAAAGAACATCCAAGTAATATTGTGATAAATCGTCTCGAGAAAATATCTGATGTAATTTCAACTGCAAAAAGCTCTACTATAACTTTTCAATTTAATAATAAAGGATATAAACGTATTAAATGAGTGTAAAAATAATTACCGACAATTTAAAAGCTAAAGCCTTCGGACCGCTTTATTATATCTACGGTCAGGAGGAATACCTGAAAAACTTTTACTATAATGAGCTTAAGCAAAAGTCAGTTACCGATATGCCTGAATTCAATACAGTTGAGTTTGAAGCTAAAAATTTTGACTGGCTTGATTTTTGTAACTGTGTAAACAGCTATCCCGTAATGGCGGAGCGGAAGTTTGTCGGTGTCATCAACTTCGACAATTCCCGCCTGCGCGGTAATTTCACAAAACAGTTTGTTGAATTTTTAAAATCAATTCCCGATTTTTGTACAGTTGTATTTTTAGATAACGAGCTTAAAAACATCACCGAGACAAACCCCCTCGGAAAAGCAATGCTTGCAGCAGACGCAGTTGTGGCAAATGTCGAAAAGCCGTCACTTTCCAGCCTTGCCGGCTGGACTGCGCGCCATTTTAAGACGGCGGACAAACAGATATCTGCACAGAATATAAATTATATGCTTTCTGTTGCCGATACCGATATGCGAATTCTCAGTACAGAAATTTCAAAGCTGTGCAGTTATGTTTCAGGCGATACCGTAACACGTGAGGATATCGATGCAATCGTCACAAAAAGTATTGAAGCAAACCGCTATGAAATAGGCGAGGCGTTTTGTGCCGCAAACTACGACAAGGTGCTTGATATAGTTGATAAAATGTACAAGCAGAACTTTGATGATATCGTCATAGCAAATGCTATATACTCTTCTTTTTATGATATGTATAAGGTTAAGGTCGGTCTTGCGTGCGGTAAAACCGTTGCTGAAATTTCGCGCAGCTTGTTTGAACCGTATAAGTCTTTTCTTGCGTCTAAAAACGCAAAACTTGTCGGTTCTTTGAGTCTTGAGTTTTTGGAAACGGCAATTGCTCTTTCAAAGCAGCTTGATGTAAAGCTCAAAAGCACTTCGTATAACAAGCGTGAACTTATTACCTTTTTTATCGGTGACCTTATAAACAGGAGAAACTCCGTTGCAAAAGCTTAAAATTGACAAACTTATAATAGTCGAAGGAAAGTATGACAAGATCCGCCTTTCCAACATTGTTGAAGCAAATATTGTCGATGTCGGCGGCTTTTCGGTGTTTAAAAACGAAAAAACCAAAAACACCCTTAAACAGCTCGCAAGAGAAAAAGGCGCGCTTATTCTTACCGACAGCGATACCGCGGGCTATAATATCCGTGTCTATCTTTCCAAAATTCTCGGTACGCAAAATATTGTAAACGTGATGGCACCTCAGATAAAGGGCAAGGAAAGCAGAAAACAGACCCCGTCTGCGCAGGGTTATCTTGGCATTGAGGGTACTGACGACAAAATACTTTATGACCTTCTCAAAGAGTATGTAACAGAAAAGACACCGATAGGTGATATGTGCGAGGCTGACCTTTATGCTGTCGGTCTTATGGGTGTCAGCGGTGCAAAAGAACGTAAAAATGAGCTCCTTTTGTCGCTAGGTATCCAACAGAATGTATCAAACAGATTTTTACTGTATATATTAAATGAACGCTACACAAAAGAGCAGTTTTATGCTCTTTTCAACAAGGAGAACATAAATGATTGATAAAAACGTACGCTTGAGTATGCTCGCCGATTTTTATGAATTTACAATGGCTAACGGTTATTTTGAAAGCGGCAAGGGCGAGGAGATTGCATATTTCGATTTGTTTTTCAGAAGAATTCCCGATGGCGGCGGCTTTGCTATCGCGGCGGGTCTTGAGCAGGTTATTGACTATCTTCAGAATTTAAAGTTTGAAAGTGACGAAATAGAGTTCCTTCGATCAAAAAAACTGTTTTCGGATAAATTTCTTGACTATCTTAAAAACTTTAAATTTTGCTGTGATGTGTATGCGGTTCCCGAGGGCACACCGATTTTTCCCGGTGAGCCGATAATAACTGTCCGCGGTCCTGCAATTCAGGCGCAGCTTATCGAAACAATGCTGCTTCTTTCTATTAACCATCAGTCGCTTATTGCCACAAAGGCGTCGCGCATTGTCCGTGCCGCAGAGGGTAGGGCAGTCAGCGAGTTTGGCGCAAGACGCGCGCAGGGATACATCGGTGCTGTGCTCGGTGCACGCGCTGCTTATATCGCGGGCTGTGTCGGAACGTCGAATACCTTGTGCGATATGCTGTATGATATCCCCTCAAGCGGAACAATGGCACACAGCTGGGTGCAGAGCTTTGACAGCGAATATGAAGCATTTAAGGTGTATGCGCAGACTTATCCCGATAACTGTATTTTACTGATTGACACATATAACGTTTTAAAATCCGGCATAGTTAATGCCGTGAAAGTGTTTAACGAGGTCGTTGTACCGGGCGGTCATCGGCCAAAGGGCGTGCGTATCGATTCGGGCGATATCACATATCTTTCAAAAAAAGTCAGACAAATACTTGATGAAAACGGATTTGAAGACTGTAAGATTATGGCTTCAAACTCACTTGACGAATACATTATTCGTGAGACCATATCGCAGGGCGCAAAAATAGACCTTTTCGGTGTCGGCGAAAGACTTATTACATCAAAAAGCGAGCCTGTTTTTGGCGGCGTATACAAGCTTGTGGCCGTCGAGGATGAGAATGGCAACATAATTCCTAAAATCAAGATTTCTGAAAACATCGAAAAAATAACCACCCCGCACTTTAAAAATTTGTATAGATTCTATTCAAACGAAACGGGTAAAGCGATTGCGGATCTCGTCACATTGTTCGATGAACAGATTGATGACAGCAAGCCGTATACACTTTTTGACCCCATCCATACCTGGAAGAAAAAGACTGTTGATAACTTTACCGCCGTCAACATTCTTAAGCCGATCTTTGCAAAAGGTGAGCTTGTTTATCAAAAACCGACTGCAAGAGACATCCGTGATTATTGCCTCAGTCAGATCGACACTCTGTGGGATGAGGTGAAACGCTTTGAAAACCCGCATAAATATTATGTAGATTTAAGTCAAAATCTGTGGCAAATCCGCACTGATTTACTTGAAAAGTATAATTAAATATTGTTTACAAATTGTGCAAATTACACAAAAACAACCACCTTAAATTTGTTAAGTATTCAATTATGTGTATTTTGCACAATTTTTTTGTCGAATCAAGCAAAAATTAAATAAAAAAACCGCCCGAAATTTAAATTTATAAAAATTTTTAAAAATTTCTTTTACACAATATTAATAATAATATTGCATTAAAAAAACAAATTTGCTATAATCAAATACTGTAAAGTGGTGTGTTATAATGTCTTTTTGTAAAAGACGCTGCATATCACACAATAAACAGTATTTTATTTGCGGAGGTATTAAAGATGCATAACAGCAAAATGCCAAAACTCACATCCAGATTTATCTGTATGATGTTAGTTGCTGTATTTCTTCTTTCAACCTTCTCTGTTTTTGCATTTGCAACAGAAACAGAGGCGGATGCATCTGCTGTTGAATCAACTGACGGTGAAGTGACCACAGATGAGACGACAGAAGAGGCTGACGAGCCTGAGCTTGATAATATTGTATCGGCTGACGGTTCATCAAGCAGCAAAAAAGAAGAACCTACAGATGACGAGCTCAGACAGGTCGTAATTGATGGATTTGAGCGTAAGGGAGAGTATGCCGATTACGTTGAAAAATACGCGGAATACATCAAAGAACTCCCCGAGATCAAAATTGATCCCTTGAGCTACGAATCTACAACTGCAACCGTAAAAGTTCATGAAGAATACGAGGGTAAAAAAGGCGTATTCGAAATGACTAAAAATGGACACGGCGAATTTGTTTATAACATAACAGTTGCCGAGCCCGGTATGTATTCGGTTGAGGTTGACTTTTTCGCTCTTGCAGACGAGGTTACACGTGACCTCGAGTTCGGTATCCTTATCGACGGTAAAGCTCCTTTCAGCACTGCCGAAAGCCTTACTTTAAAACGTAACTGGGCTGACGCTCCGTTTGAAAACCGTGAAACAGGCGAGCTGACAGAAAAAGGCTATGACCAGGTTGGTAACGAACTTCTTCCTTCACAGGAGATTCAACCCAAATGGGTAAAAACCGATTTTTATGAGCCTAACGGCAACTATAACGAGCCGCTTATGTTCTATTTGACAGCGGGCGAGCACAAGCTCACTTTAAAGTCAATTTCGGGTACATACGCTCTTGCTTCAATCAGACTGCACAATGACGGCGATGCTATTTCGTATGACGAATACATTGCAAAGCACGATGCAGACGGTGCAAAGGATGCAACAAAATACTTTGAAATTGAAGCTGAAGACTATACT
>JAZQDN010000066.1:0-7311 GCA_045546815.1 Eubacteriales bacterium | reverse complement strand
TTTTGCCACCTCCCTCGGAAGTCGGGAGGCTTTTGTTAAATTTAATATACCATTTATTATCAGAGATTTCAAGTTGTATATGCAAACAAAGTTATCCCGTAATTTCGAGATAACTCTATTTTTGTCTGTTTTTAAGCAGTAAATTCGTCGAAAGTATGACGGTTATTCCTGCCTTGCCTTACACATTTGATAGAAAAGTCAAGGATAAATGATTATTTGTCCCTATTATAGCACAAGCATAACATAATATTTATAGAGAAACTGTAAATTTTGGACAAAATATTTTTATGAAATCAAAAGAGCTTTTGAAAATATTTTTGCCCATATACACATCGTCCGTTTTTGCAACCGCCTACAACATAATAAACGTCGGCATTTTTGCAAAGCACCTCGACAAAGCGTCAATTGCGGCACTCGGTGTCAGTGCGTCGCTTATGTTTTTATTGCAGGGGCTGGCGCTGGGGCTGTCGTCGGGATTTATTGCAAAAATCTCGCAAAAAAACACAAAGTCCGCGCTGCCGTCGGCTGTGATAACGGTCGTCTTTTCGGTGATGATCACGGCGCTCACCCTTTTATTTTTGCCAAAGATAGTGACGTTTTTGAATGCCGACGGCGAAATTTTTGACTACGCGCAAAAATATCTGCGCGTGTCGGTGTCGGGCTTTGTCATACTCGCGCTGTACCGACTGTTCGAGTCGTGGCTGTACGCGCTTTTAAAGGCAAAATGCGTTTTGTGGCTGTCGGCGCTTATGTTTGTTTTACAGACGCTTTTCACCTATTTGTTTGTGGCGGTGTGGGACTTTGGCGTGACGGGCGGGGCATTTGCCAACGTGCTGTCGTTTTTTGTGTGCGGCGCGGCGGCACTCATATATATCTTAAAAAGTCAGCCGTCATTTTTCGACTTTAAGCAAAAATTCGACCTGTCCCTTTTAAAAGCGTCGTTGCCGCTGTCGTTTATGCAGTTTTTCAAGGGTGTCGGGCTTGTGCTGATACAGATGCAGGTGGGAGCGCTCGGTACTGACGCGTCGTCGGCATTTGCCGTCTGCCAAAAGCTGTCGCACCTTGCAACAGACGGCGCGGTCGCGCTCAACTCCGCAAGCCTTCGCACACTGTCAAAGCAAAAGCCGAAAATAAAGCGGTCTGTCACGGTGGGGGTCGTCTTTTCGCTGATTTCGGGCGCGCTGTTGTTTTTCGGTTCGGCGTCGCTGTCAGCACTAATTTTTAAGTCGGAAGACAACATCCTGTCACTCATAAAACAGTATTTTTATATAATAAGCCCGTTTTTTCCCGCGCTTTTGATAATGGTGGTGCTGCGTGCACGGCTTATCGTGGCAGGGCACCCATACCTTGCGATGACCGAGGGCATTGTCGAGCTTTTGGTACGCGTTGTATTTTTATTCTTTATAAAGGATTTTGCACGCGTACCGCTTGCCTTTGGTGTGTCGTGGACTATGGGACTTGTTTATTTAATTGCGATAAAAAAACGCACTTAAAATTTTTCTCTCCCTCAGTTTTTTGCAAAAATGCAAAAAACAGCTCCCTCGTCAGAGGGAGCCGATAATCTGTTATTATATTTCGGGTATTTCTACTTCCACTTCGTGTCCGCTCTCTGACGATTTTGCAATCGCATCGATGATCGCCTGATTGTAGATGATCTGCGAGGTGGGAACGGGTGCCTCCCCACCGTTTTTGCAAGCGTCAAGGAAGGAGCGGATCTTTTTATCAAAGAGTGTGGGTGCGTTTTCGGGTGTCTTGATAATCGGAATCTCGGTTTCAACCTGCGAGCCCGCAACCTCGTGGTAAATCTTCATAGCGCCGCCGACTGTGCCGTTCCAGCACTCTGTTGACGGGATGCGAAGACCGCCCTTTGTACCGAGAATGATGGTATCCCCTGGAGTGTCCATATTCATCGCCCACGCAATTCTGAAGTCGAGCACGATGCCGCCTTCGAGACGGATAAATGCCGCCGCAAAGTCGTCAACACCGAATTTCTTTGCGTACTCGGGTGTCTTGTAGCCAACGTAGGCGGGGTCTGTGCCGAAAAAGTCCGACTTATAGCCCGAAACCGTGAGCGGCTTTGGATAGCCGATGGCGTTTAGCACCATATCGAGTGAGTAGCAGCCGATGTCGCCAAGCGCACCGATACCGCCCGTATTTTTCTCAATAAATGTCGTGCCGAAGGGTGTGGGGATACCGCGACGTCTGCCGCCGCCCGTCTGAATGTAATAAACCTTTCCGAGCGCACCGCTTTCAACAATCTGCTTAATCTTTTGCATATTAGCATCAAGGCGCGGCTGGAAGCCGATCGACAGCACCTTACCCGATGCCTTTTCAGCCTTCATAATCTCTACCGCCTCGTCGAGTGTTACGCACATCGGCTTTTCGAGCAGTACGTGGATGCCCTTGTTCAAAGCATAAATTGTCGGCTCTGCGTGCTGGCAGTTATAGGTACAAATGTTTACCGCGTCAAGCGCAAGGCTGTCGTCGTCGAGCATCGCCTGATGGCTCTCATAACATTTTACGTTCTCAACGCCCCATTTTTCAAAACACGCCTTGGCTTTGCCGGGGATGATGTCAGCACCCGCAACGATGTCAACATCGGGCATTTTCAAAAGGCTTTTGATGTGCGAGTCAGCTATCCAGCCCGTACCGATGATACCAACGCGCATACGCTTTGATGTGTCGACCTCGTTTTTTTCGGTGCGGTCGGTAAATGAATTGAGTTCTTTATCAAGTGCTTTGTTACCTGTGCTCATATTAATTCTCCTTTATTAAAATCCAAGTGTTTTAAGATAGTTGCGGCTCATTTCGATTGACTCGAGCGGTGTTTTGCCGATTGTCGCCTTGTCCTGCTCAACAACGACCCACTGGGCGCCTGCCTTAACCGCTGCGTCAAGGATAGCTACCCAGTCCTGACAGCCGTATCCTACGGGTCTGAACTCAAAGCCGACAGCATTACCTACCTTTTTGTCCTCGCCGATGAGCTCGTACATATTTTCGCTCTTCTGACCGACAAAGTCCTTAAGGTGAACAATGGGTGCACGACCCGAATACTTTAGCACGTACTGTGCGGGGTTTTCGCCGCCGACGTTTACCCAGCAGGTGTCAAGCTCTGTCATAAGCTCGGAGGGCTCGGTGTTTGCATACATATAGTCAAGCACATACTCGTCGCCGATCTTTGCAAACTCAAAGTCGTGGTTGTGGTAAAGCAGCTGCATACCGTAGTCCTTTGCCATCTTGCCCACTTTTTTAATGTCGGCAATCGTCTTGTCAAAGCTGCCGCCCTCGTATCTGTCAGCATCGGAAAGCGACGGGATGGCGATATACTTAAGTCCGATTTTTGCGTATTCCTTAAAGGTGTTTTCGTCTTTGAGCTCTGCAAAGGGAACGTGTGCCGACGCCGCCTTAAGTCCGAGCTCGTCTATCATCGCGCGTACCTCGTCACCCGAGTGGCCGTAAAGACCCGCGAACTCAACGCCGTCATAACCCATCTCTTTTATTTTTTTGAGTGTACCGAAAAGGTCGCTTTCCGCGTCCTTTCTTACAGAGTACACCTGTACTGCAACGGGAAGTGCCATAATTTGTTCCTCCATATTGAAAATAATAGTTTTTTGTTTTATAATAACATCGAAAACAGTTATTTTCTATAATATATTTGTTAAAAAATATAAAAAATTTGTCAAGGGTAAATTATGAACGAATACTTTGTCGAGAGCCACATAAAAGCGTTGGAGAGCGGACCCGTCGACGCTTATCTGCAGTCGGGAACATCGCGGCGGTGCTTTTGCCGCGCGCATATACACACCGCAATTGAAATGCTCATTGTAAAGACGGGCACCTTTGAAATTTATGCAAACGACAGAAAATACACAGCAAATGCGGGCGATATGGTGCTCATACGCTCAAACACCATCCACCACACCTACAGCCTTACTGACAGCGCGGCGTACTATGTAATACGAATGCGCCCGTCCTTTCTTGCAGAGCTGTCAAACGGCAAGGAGGACAGCCGGCTTATGCTGTTCTTTTCGGTCGATAAAGAGACACTGCCCTGCTTTTTTCCAAAGTCGCAAACAGACGGCACACCGCTGGGAGACGCCATTTTTAAATGCACGCAGGAGTGCGAGGGCGGCGGCATTGCGGGCAGCATTGCAAAATCGCTGTACGCCGCGCAGATACTGCTCGAGATACTGCGCGCCACCGAGACCGACGTGCAGAGCGTCCACGAAAACACGACAAAATGTATTTACGACGTGATAATGCACGTCAACAAAAACTACGCCTCCCCCATCACCGCCGCCGACTGCAGCGCCATCGCAAAGATGAGCTACAGCTACTTTTCGCGCACCTTCAAGGCGGTTATCGGCAAAAGCTTTAAGGAATACCTCAACGAAACGCGCATAAACCACGCGCAGAAAATTCTGCTGTCGACCGACAAGACGGTGACCGAGACCGCCTCGCTTTGCGGCTTTGACAACGTTTCATACTTCATTTCGGTCTACAAAAAGCATAAGGGCGAAACACCGTATGCAACAAAGAAATAGCAACGACAATAAAAAACACAGCAAAATCATCATATTTTTTGCTGTTTTTTTATGTTATAATGATAAAAAATTCAAAGGGAGCGCAAAATGAAAATTTTAACACTTGACGTCGGCGGCACCGCCATCAAGTCGGCAATCATCGACGACAACAACGAAATATCGCTTTATCGCACCTTCCCCACCAAAACGCCAAAGGTCGCAGAGCGCGTAAACTACATAGCGCAGGTGATAGACGGCTATGACGGCTTTGACGTGGTCAGCGTTGCAACAACGGGTCAGGTCGATTCAAACGAGAGGTCGATACTGTACAGATATAAAAACGACACCGACAGCCGCGCAGTATTCCCGCTCGGCGAAATACTGCAGGATAAGACGGGGCGCCCCACCTTTGTGTTAAACGACTGCAACGCGGCAGCACTGGGGGAGGCACACTTCGGCGCGGGTCGTGAGCACGACAGCTTTTTATGCCTCACCTACGGCACGGGCGTCGGCGGCGCGATAATCGAAAATAAGCAGCTTTACACCGGTGCTCGCGGTATCGCGGGCGAGATGGGGCATATGGTGACGCACAAGGACGGCAGACCGTGCAATTGCGGACGCTTCGGCTGCTACGAGCAGTACGCGTCGACAACGGCGCTTGTGCGCGCGGCAAGAGAGGCTTTTCCCGATATCGAAAACGCAAGACAGATTTTTGATATGCCGCCGAGCGCCGACATAGAGCGCATCATCTGCGAGTGGCAAAAGGAGATAGTGGCGGGGCTTGAAACGCTCACCTACATCTTCAACCCGTCGTGCATCATTCTCGGCGGCGGTGTTATGGAGCAGGAGCGCGCCATAAACGGTGTGCGCGATATTTTTTACAAAAACGCCATCGCGACCTTTGCGCAGGTGCAGATAGTAAAGGCGCAGCTCGGCAATACCGCGGGTATGTACGGCGCCGCAGTTTTTGCAAGACAGAATTTAAGGAGATAATTTTATGGAAAAACAACAGCTTTTGGAAAAAATACGCGGCGGGCTTATCGTGTCCTGTCAGGCACTCGAGGACGAGCCGCTTCACAGCAGCTTTATTATGGGACGTATGGCATATGCCGCATACCTTGGCGGTGCAGTGGGCATCCGCTGTAACACTATCGCCGACATTCAGGAAATAAAGAAAAACGTAACACTGCCCATCATCGGCATTATAAAGAAGGACTATGACAACTCACGCGTGCGCATCACCCCGACACGCGACGAGATCGACGCGCTTATAAAAGAGGGTGTTGACATCATCGCAACCGATGCCACCTCGCGTGTGCGCCCCGACGGACGCACAGTGAGCGAGTTTTTTAAGGAAGTACGCGCGCTCTACCCCGACCAGCTGTTTATGGCGGACTGCTCGACCTTTGAGGACGCCCTGCGCGCACAGGCGCTCGGCTTTGACTTTATCGGCACAACGCTGAATGGTTATACCGACGAAACAAATGGCATAATTCCGCCCGATTTCGAGCTTATTAAAAAGCTTACGACCGAGCTTGACACGCCCGTTATCGCCGAGGGCGGCATCCACTCACCCGAGCAGCTTGCCAGGGCTATGAGCTGCGGTGTGCACGCCTGCGTTGTGGGCGGTGCCATCACACGTCCTATGGAAATTACAAAGCGCTACGTCGCCGCAATAAAATAATGACTACGGTATACGCAAAAAATGTGTGGACGTCGCGCGGCTGGATAAAAAACGCCGCGGTGAATATACGCGGCGGTGTTATTGAGAGTATCACGGGCGCGGATAAGAGCAGGTGTGAGACGCACTATCTTGTCCCCGGTATGATCGAGATGCACGCGCACGGGTCGCTCGGCTACAACTCGGCGCGTCCCGACACCGAGCAGAACAGACAGTGGCTTATGCGCCTTGCACGCCACGGCGTCACCGCCATTCTGCCCACCCTCAGCTCAAACCCGCCCGATGCCATCGCAAAGGCGGTCGGCTTTTACGCGGATGTAATGAAAAACCCCGTAGACGACGGCGCACGCGTGGTCGGTGTCCACCTCGAAGGACCGTTTTTAAATATGGAAAAAAGGGGCGGCATCAACCCAAGCTACATCCATTCGCCCGATATTTTGCACTTTGAGAGCATAGCGGGCAAAAGCATTGACGCGATAAAGCTTATAACGCTCGCACCCGAGCTTGAAAACGCGGACACGCTTATAAGGTATCTTACAAAAAAAGGCGTTTGCGTAAACGCGGGGCACAGCAACGCGACCTCGCAGCAGATGCGCGATGCTGTAGAATGCGGGCTTGACGGCGTCACCCACTTTTTCAATGCGGCGCGACCGATAACGCACCGCGACCCCGGACTTTTGACGCAGGCGCTGATAACCGACAGCGTGTTTTTGGAGATGGTGTCCGACCTTGTGCACCTCGCACCCGAAATAATCAAGCTTTTGCTAAAGGCGGCAGGGCCAAGGCGCATCAGCGTCGTGACCGACGCGGTGACGCTTACGGGAATGCCTGACGGCAGGTATGAGCGCTGCGTTGTGACAGACGGCTCGCCGCGGCTCGAAAACGGCACGCTGACAGGCGGCAGATACTTAAGCGACGGTTGCGCACGCGCGCTCATCGGCATCGGCATCGACCCGTGGGACGTTTTTTGTATGACATCAAACACGCCCGCCCGCCGACTGCGGCTCAAAAATACGGGCGATATCGCACAAAACTACCGCGCCGACCTTGTCGCGCTTGATAACGACTTTAACATTCAAGTCGGAGGCCAAGCGGTCTTAGGAAGAC
>JAZQDN010000065.1:0-3475 GCA_045546815.1 Eubacteriales bacterium | reverse complement strand
ATGTTTCAATAATAATAAAAGAAATTTTTCTGCTTTTTTAATTGCTGATTTTTCCATAACGACCTCCAATTTTAATTGATTATAAAATATCAATATCAAATATTGTGTCAGTTATTGAAAAAAAGAAAAAATACGTATCACAAAAGTGATACGTATTTTTCGATTATATCATATCTTTCATACTGTAAATGCCTCTTGTCTGATTTTTTAACCAAATTGAAGCATTTATTGCACCAACAGCAAAAACTTTTTTTGAAAAAGCGGTATGCTTGATCTCTATCGTTTCATCAGTCCCTGCAAAAATAATGGTGTGTTCTCCAACGATCGTTCCACCTCTTACAGAAGAAATACCGATCTCTTTTTTATTTCGGGGCTTGCGGACAGCGTGTCTGTCATATACATTTGTATATTCGTTTGAACTGTTGAGCGCATCGGCTAGCATTAGTGCGGTTCCACTTGGTGCGTCAATTTTTTTATTGTGATGCTTTTCTACAATCTCAATATCAAACTGGTCACCTAAAACAGACTGAGCTTTTACAATTAAATCTGTAATGAGATTAATGCCCAGCGACATATTGTATGAAAAAAATATAGGAATGTCTTTTGCTGCATCATGTATTTTTTTTATATTATTTTCATCATTTCCGGTTGTAGCGATAAGAGCTGCAGTATTTTTGCTTTTGCAATAGTTCAAAATATCGCAAAGAAGAGATGGATGAGAAAAATCAACAACAACATCAGCTTTTTCTTTTACGTTTATAATAGAACTGTAAACAGGAAAGCTTGCTGTCAAGTCGTTCTTTATATCAACTCCCGCAACAATATTCACATCATCACGTCCGAAAACAATTTCAATAATTGTTTTTCCCATATGGCCGTTACAGCCACATAAAATTATATCAGTCATTTTGTACTTCCTAAAAAATCAGATTAATTTAACATTTTGTAAGCTTTGCTTTAAACGCGAAAGATTTAATTCATCCATTTCACACAACGGCAAGCGTAACGGACCAACATTATATCCCATCAAATTCAACGCATTTTTAACAGGAATAGGATTAACCTCGCAAAAAAGTGTATTGATTAAGTCGAGATATTTTAACTGTATATCTAACGCCTTTTGGTATTCACCGCTTAACATATAAAAACATAAATCATGAATTTGCTTCGGAACAATATTTGCCGCTACCGAAATAACACCGATTCCGCCTAAAGACATAATTGGAACAATTTGATCATCATTTCCGCTATAGACATCGAGATCCGTTTCTTGAACGATCTGAATTATTTGTGAAATATTTCCCGAAGCTTCTTTTACAGCGACAATATTTTCAATCTGTGAAAGCTTTTTATATGTTGGCACTTCAATATTAATACCCGTGCGCGAAGGAACATTGTACAAAATACACGGAATATCAACGCTGTTTGCAATTGCACCAAAATGTAAAACTAATCCCTTTTGACTTGTTTTGTTATAATACGGAGTGACAAGCAACAGGGCATCAACACCGACTTTCTGTGCATATTGTGACATCTGGATTGAATAGCCGGTATCGTTGCTTCCCGTACCTGCAATCACTGGTACTCTTTTATTAGTTACTTCAGTTGTGAATTTTAATACTTCCTTATGCTCTTGATCATTCAGGGTTTTTGCTTCGCCTGTGGTTCCGCATACAATGATTGCATCAGTTCCGTTTTGAATATTAAATTCGATTAATTCCTCAAGTTTGCTGTAGTTAACGGAAAAATCATCATTCATAGGTGTAATTATAGCAACACCCGAACCCTTGAAAACACTCATAAAGATTACCTCCGGTAAGTATTAATCCATATAACCTTGTGCGTATAAAAGTTCTGCAAGAAGAACACCGCCGCCTGCAGCTCCTCTTAATGTATTATGTGAAAGACAAACAAATTTATAATCAAACAATATATCTTCACGGAGTCTGCCGATTGAGATTGCCATTCCATGTTCGTTATCGCGGTCAAGCTTTGCCTGCGGTCTGTTTTCTTCTTCAAAATAATGTAAGAACTGTTTCGGTGCGCTGGGAAGCTCAAGCTTCTGCGGAACACCTGCAAAATCAGCCCATATTTTAAGTATTTCTTCTTTTGAAGGCTTTTCGTTTTTAAACTTAATAAATACTGCTGCGGTATGACCGTTAGAAACAGGAACACGCAGACACTGAGTTGTAATAACAGGTGATGTTGCGTTCACAATTTTATCACCATCAACTTTACCCCATACTTTGAGAGGCTCCTGTTCACTCTTTTGTTCTTCTCCGCCAATGAAGGGGATAAGATTATCAACCATTTCGGGCCATCTTTCAAAAGTTTTTCCTGCACCGCTGATTGCCTGATATGTACAAGCAAGGGCGGTCTCGATTTCATATTTTTTCATAATTGCGTTCATTGCGGGAACATAGCTCTGAATTGAGCAATTGGACTTAACAGCAATAAAACCGCGCTTTGTGCCAAGACGTTTACGCTGTGCTGCAATGATTTCAGCGTGTTCGGGGTTAATCTCGGGTATGATCATCGGGACATCGTCAGTAAATCTGTTTGCAGAGTTATTTGATATAACAGGGCACTCAAGCTTTGCGTAGCTTTCTTCAAGCGCTTTGATTTCGTCTTTTGTCATATCAACAGCACAAAAAACAAATTTTACTGATTTAGCAATGGTCTCCTTATCAGCAACTGCGTCATAAACATGCATTGAAGCAACATTGTCAGAAAGAGGAGTATCCATACACCATCTTCCGCCGAGAGCTTCTTTATAAGTTTTGCCGGCACTTCTGGGAGAAGCAGCAAGAACCTTAAGATTGAACCACGGATGATTCTCTAAAAGTGTGATAAATCTCTGACCTACCATACCTGTTGCGCCGATTACTGCAACACTATACTTTTTCATAACTTTGACCTCCGTTATTGTCAAAACGAAAACCCCGATTTTCTCCCTTCGGTTTTTTCGCAAAATGTGTAAATTTTGATTGCTTTACATAACAATTCGTAGTATAATGGCTATGTAAATGTCGAAATCAGCAAAAAGCCATACTTCCACATCTTAATCGTTATAATAATACCACCAAATCAGTTTAAAGTCAATTAAAATTAGTATTTATAATGCGAAAAAAAGCGGATTTTTTGTCTTTTTTGCGCCCGAAATTTAAGGAGAAACCCATTTTATGAAAAAAAGCGATTTTTATTTTGATCTTCCCGAGCAGCTCATAGCCCAGACTCCCATAGAGCCGCGCGATCATTCCCGCCTTTTAAAGCTCGACAAGCAAAGCGGCAAAACCGAGCATTATCACTTTTACGATATTCTCTCATTTTTAAATGAGGGCGACCTACTCGTAGTTAACGATTCGCGAGTTCTGCCCGCGCGCATCTACGGTAAGAACGAGAAAGACGGTGATGTAGAGATCCTGCTCTTAAAAGAGCGCGAAAAGGATGTCTGGGAGATGCTTGTAAAACCCGG
>JAZQDN010000064.1:0-21979 GCA_045546815.1 Eubacteriales bacterium | reverse complement strand
GGATTGCCACCAAAGGCTTCTCCTTGAGGAGAAGCTGTCACCGACAGGTGACTGATGAGGTGTTGAGTGCGAAATTATGTTCACCTCATCCACCGCAAGCGGTCCCCCTTCCCCTCAAGGTGAAGGCATATAAAAAACAGGGTCGTTTGACCCTGTTTTTTTGTGTGATTATTCTGCTTTTATTTCGTCGAGGAATACCTCGCGGGCACCCTCTTCACGTGAGCGCAGACCACCGATTACAAGCTTCATAAGTTCAATTGTCTGCGTAAACGGGAACGGCTCCTCACCGGTTCTTAGCCATCTTACAAACATATCAAGCTGTTTTTTGAATGCATAGTACGAGTCACCGCAGGAAAGGTAACGCGAGCCCTGATTGCCGATAACAGTCATACCAGCGCCCGCCTGACCAACGCCGAGGACAACGTTTACGTTACAGCCGCTCTTATGCTTTATATGAACGATTGTGCGCTCCTTGGTGCCTGTATTGCGAACCGACACAAAGCCCTCACCGAGCAGCGGATACATCGCTTCAAGTGCGTGGATACCGTAATGCTCATATTTTTTTGCCATCGGCGAGAGGATATACATAAGCTCGCCGAGCTCGTAGTGGTTATTATAAAAAATCTCATATTCCTTTGCATAGCGCATACACGAAGATGAAATGAACTTTGCACCCTCTTTACGCCATTTTACAAAGGTCTGCAGATCCTCCTCGGTGTTTACAAGCGGCTTGTCGATAAACATAGGGATGCCTGCCTCGACAAACGGACGGCAACGGTCAACGTGCTCGTTTCCGTCATCGGTCGCAACGATTACCGCATCAACGTTACCTATCATCTCTGTCGGGTCGTCGTATACTGTGGGGATATTGGCAGCACGTGCAATATGCTCCGCCTCGTCACGTCCCTTAAAGCCGGTACAGCAAACGCAGGTGATTTTTGCGCCCGCGATACCGATTGTGTGTTCGGGCTGTTTTTCAAGATAGCGAGGGATTACAGGAAAACCACAGGTTTCCATCTCCTCTTTATTATAGTTATTGAACATCGCACTCCACGAATACGGATGTCCGTTGCCCTCGGTAAAGCCGAGGATACCAATTCTTAATTCTTTGTCTCCAAGCGGAAAATTCATTTTATATCTCTCCCCTGTACTTGTTTTGCCATATCGCCAAAATATTTCCAAAGTGCCACAACGTCGGCACCTGTATTAATAAATGTATAGCCCATATCAACTAATTTATCAAAGTTTGCAGGACTGCCAACAGTACCTGCGAACTTGCCGTGCTTGCGTGCGGTTTTTGCAACAAGGCGCTGTGTTTTTTCGATTTCGGGGCTGTCTCCCAAGGGATGACCGATGCCCTGTGAAAAGTCAGCGGGACCGAAGAAAATCATATCAATACCGGGTAGTGCACAGATTTCCTCGAGCTCTGCAAGCGGTTCGGGGTCTTCGATCTGAACGACCGTAAAGCGCTGCTCGTTTGCCTCTTTTATGTAATCGGCAACGTCAACAAGGCAATATTTACCGTCAGCGTTACCGCCGTCAATGGGTCGGCGTCCGATTGGGTGGAACTTTGTGTAATAAGCAATCTTTTTTGCTTCCTCAAGGCTCATAAGATGCGGTACCATAATACCTGTTGAGTCTGCCTCAAGCGGACGGCAGATATCACTGTAGCAACCCTTTGAAACACGTGTCAGAACGTCAACGTCATAAGCCTTTGCCGCACGTACTGCGTCCTCAACACAGGTCATGCTGTTGGGTACGTGCTCAAGGTCGATCCAGATACAGTCAAAGCCGCACATTGCCGCAATCTCAGCAGCTCTCGGGTCTGACAGATTAAGCTTTGTGCAGGTCGCAACCTTGCCTGCACGCATTTGTCTTAGCACTCGGCTCTCTCTCATATGATACATAATTCTATTCTCCTTTATTTAGCTGAATATCCGCCGTCTATTGCGATTACAGTACCTGTTGTGTAAGCTGACGCATCCGATGCAAGATACACGATCATTCCCTTGATATCGTCGTTGTTTGCCATTCTGCCGAGGAATGTCGACTTGCTGTATTCTTCTACAAAAGCGGGGTGCTGATTATTGAAAAGACCGCCGAGTGAAAGGCAGTTACAGCGCACACCGAACTGACCGTAGTAAGCGGCAAGAAAACGGGTAAACTGGTGCATACCACCCTTATGGTAAAAATAGTCGGCGCCGCCCCAGCCGCCCATTGTACCGTTTGTACCTGCGTAAAGGTTCTGGTTGGGGCCGAGGTTACCCATATACGAGCCGATATTTATAATCGAGCCCTTTTTGTTTTGTTCCATTATTTTACCGAAAGCGCGGGTCACTGCAAAAAATCCCGAGCCGTTTACCTCAAGGCTTTTTGTAAAGCCGTCTATATCACCGTCAAAGCCGCCCTTGAAGCAACCGCGCAGAACAGAGTTGTTAACAAGTATATCAACAGTTCCGAATTTTTCCTTTATTCTGTCGCGAAGCTCGATGATGCTTTGCTCATCGCTCTGGTCATAGCACTCGCCGTAGACGTCAAGGCCTTCTTTGCGAAGCTCTGCCGCAAACGCTTCGTTTTTTTCGAGTGTGCGTGATGCTGTGATAACGGTTGCACCCGCCTCTGCAAGCGCGCGGGTCATCTGCGAACCGTAAAGACCGTAGCCGCCGGTAATTACAGCGACCTTGCCCTTAAGGGATAAAAGTTCCATTACGTTCATAATTTTTCTCCTTTTAATTACATTGACAAAGCCTGTCATAAACAAGTATAATTTATTTTAACACTACTATAAATTATATGTCAATTCAATTGATGGTCTATTTTCAAATTATAATTGCCGTATTTTTAAAGTTATTTAGGAGAAAACGACTTGAAAACACTTTTAAAGCATTTGAAAGATTATAAAAAAGAAAGCGTACTCGGTCCGCTTTTCAAGCTATTAGAAGCCACCTTTGAGCTTTTTATACCGCTTGTTGTGGCATCAATCATTGACAAGGGCATTAACGGAAACAATACAAATCACATTATAAAAATGTGTATTGTTATGGTGGCGCTCGGCGTAATCGGGTTGCTCTTTTCGGTGACGGCGCAGTATTTTTCGGCGCGTGCTGCTGTGGGCAGTATGACAAAGCTGCGGCTGTCGCTTTTCAAAAAGATACAGAGCTTTGGCTACGATACGCTGGACACGCTTGGCACATCAACGCTTATCACACGCATAACGTCTGATGTAAATCAGGTACAGACGGGCATTAATTTAACGCTTCGTTTGCTTCTGCGTTCACCGCTTGTTGTTATCGGCTCGGCGGTTATGGCGTTTACAATCGACGCGGAGAGTGCGGGCATATTTTTTGTAACAATACTGCTTTTGTCAGTTGTTGTTTTCGGCATAATGCTTATAAGCATACCGCTTTACAAAAAGGTGCAGGCACGCCTTGACAGCGTTTTACTGCACACCCGTCAAAACCTTGCTGGCGTGCGCGTTTTGCGTGCATTCAACAAGCAGGAGAGCGAAAAGCAGGAGTTTTGCAAAAAAAACAACTCGTTATCGGCTATGCAACGGTTTGTCGGTAAAATCTCGGCGCTTATGAACCCCGTAACATATGTAATAATCAACGCAGGAATCGTATGGCTTATTTACAGCGGTGCACTCAAGGTAAATGACGGCACGCTGTCAACGGGAGACGTTGTTGCGCTCTACAACTATATGTCACAGATACTTGTCGAGCTGATAAAGCTTGCAAGCCTTATTATTACAATTACAAAATCGATCGCGTCGGCGCACCGTATTGACGGGGTTATAAATATGCAAAAAGAGCCGAGCGAAAAGGATTATAAAGAGTGTGAGAGCGAAAACATAATTGAGTTTAAAAATGTGTCAATGCGCTACAGCGGCGCGGGTGCAAACACGCTTTCGGACATAAGCTTTTGTGTAAAGCGCGGACAGACTGTCGGCATTATCGGCGGCACGGGCTCGGGAAAAACGACACTCATAAATCTCATTCCCGCTTTTTACAGCGCAACCGAAGGCACTGTGCTTTTAAACGGCGAGGATATTACAAGCTACCCAAAAGAGCAGGTACGCAATATGTGTGCAATAGTGCCGCAAAAGGCGACACTGTTTTCGGGCACTATCCGACAAAATCTTTTGTGGGGCAACAAAAACGCGTCTGACAGCGAGCTTGAAGAAGCGATAGAGCTTGCGCAGGCCAAGGACGTTGTTGCCGCAAAGGGCGGGCTTGACGGTGAGGTTTCGCAGGGCGGAAAAAATCTGTCGGGCGGTCAGCGCCAACGACTCACAATCGCTCGTGCACTTGTGAAAAAGGCGCCCATATTAATCCTTGACGACAGCGCATCGGCGCTCGACTTTGCGACCGATGCAAAACTGCGTCAGGCAATAGCATCGCTTTGCCCGAAGCCGACTGTTTTTATTGTGTCACAGCGCGCATCGTCCGTTATGAGCGCGGACATAATTCTTGTGCTCGACGACGGCGAGCTGATAAGTCGTGGCACACACGCGGAGCTTTTGAAGGAGTGCGACATTTACCGCGAGATTTACGAAACACAGTTTGAAAAGGAGGCGGCAGGCAAATGAAAAACAAGTATGTTTTCAAAAAGGTTTTGAGCGCTGTTTCGAAGTATAAATGGCTGCTTTGTATGTCAGTACTCTTTTGCGCTGTGTCGGTCGTTTTAACGCTGTATGTACCGGTAATAATCGGCAAGGCGATCGACCTCATAACCAAAAAAGGTGCAGTTGACCTAAGTTCTGTTTTAAAAACCTTAATAACTGTTTTAATAATTACTGCGGCAACAGCGTTGCTTCAGTGGCTAATTAACGTAATCAACAATAAAATTGCATATAACACGGTGCGCGACATACGCGAAAAGGCGTTTAATAAAATTCAGGACTTGCCGCTATCGTACATTGACTCGCACAGTCACGGCGATATTGTCAGCCGCGTAATTGCCGATGCTGACCAGTTTTCAGAAGGACTTTTGCTTGGATTTACACAGCTGTTTACAGGGATTATGACAATTGTCGGCACGCTGATTTTTATGCTGACAATTCACGCAGGTGTAACACTTGTTGTAGTGGTGCTCACTCCCCTGTCGTTTGTTGTGGCACGGTTTATTGCAACGCGCACGCACTCAATGTTCAAAGAGCAGTCGGAAAAGCGCGGGGCTCTCACCTCATTTATAAACGAAATCATCACCGACCAGAAGACTGTCAAGGCGTTTTTGCACGAGGACGATGCGATAGCCGACTTTGACAAAATTAACAGCGACCTTGAAAAATGCTCACTTAAGGCAACGTTTTATTCGTCGCTTGTTAATCCGTCGACACGCTTTATCAACAGTATGGTGTATGCAGCGGTGGGGCTTACGGGAGCACTGCTTGCGCTATCGGGAAAAATCACGGTAGGTGCGCTTGTCAGCTTTTTGGCGTATGCTAACCAGTACACAAAGCCGTTTAACGAGATATCGGGTGTTGTGACCGAGTTTCAGAATGCGCTTGCGTGCGCGGGCAGAATTTTTGAGCTGATTGAAAAAGAACCACAAACTCCCGAGCGCGAAAACGCAACTGATGAGTTTACGGCAAACGGAGACGTTTTGATAGACGGAGTTTACTTTTCGTACTCAAAGGACAAAAAGCTTATACAAAACTTAAATCTTAATGTAAAGCAGGGCGAGCACGTGGCAATCGTAGGACCTACGGGTTGCGGTAAAACGACACTTATCAATCTGCTTATGCGCTTTTACGAGGTGGATGGCGGAAAAATATCGGTTGACGGCACTGACATTCTTGATATGACACGTAAGAGCCTGCGCCATAACTACGGTATGGTTTTACAGGACACGTGGATTAAAAGCGCAACCGTTAAACAAAATATAGCGATGGGCAAAGAAAATGCCACCGATGACGAGATAATAGCGGCGGCAAAGGCGGCACATTCACACAAGTTTATTATGCGACTGCCGCAGGGCTATGACACCCTCATTGGTGAGGGCGGTGTATCGTTATCAGAAGGGCAAAGACAGCTGCTGTGCATAACACGTGTTATGCTCTGTCTGCCGCCGATGCTGATTCTTGACGAGGCGACGTCGTCAATCGACACGCGCACAGAACAACGCATTCAGCGCGGCTTTGCAAAAATGATGAAGGGGCGCACAACCTTTATTGTTGCGCACAGACTGTCGACAATTCGCGAGTCGGACGTTATCCTTGTTATGAAGGACGGACAGATAATTGAGCAGGGCGACCACCAAAGTCTTATTGAAAAAGGCGGCTTTTACGCAAAGCTTTGGAACAGCCAGTTTGTAAAATCATAATAAAAAAGCACCCAAAGGGTGCTTTTTTATATGTTTTCTTTTATAAATTTAAGTTGGGTATCAATTGAGCTTTGCGAGGTGCCGCCAAGAGAAATACGTTTTTCAACGCAGGTTGTAAGGTCGATTTCGTTATATAAATCCACGTCAAACAACTCGCTGTGCTGTTTATATTTTTCGATAGGATAATTTTCAAGAACAAGCCCCTGCTTTATGCAGTCAGCAACGATAGCGCCCGAAATTTTATATGCGTTTCTAAAAGGCATGCCCTTTTTAACAAGGTAGTCTGCAAGGTCGGTCGCGTTGATAAATCCGCCCTTTGCGGCGTTTGCCATATTGTCCTTAAGCACGGTAATTCCGTCAAGCATAGGTGTAAAAACCTTAAGACACATAATGACTGTATCAACCGCGTCAAACACGCTTTCCTTGTCTTCTTGCATATCCTTATTATATGCAAGCGGAAGTCCTTTAAGTGTGGTAAGCAGCGCCATAAGGTCGCCGTACACGCGTCCCGTTTTGCCGCGGGTAAGCTCCGCCATATCGGGATTTTTCTTTTGCGGCATAATTGACGAGCCCGTCGTGTATTCGTTTGACAGCTCGATAAACTTAAACTCCCAGCTCGACCAAAGGATAATCTCCTCCGAAAAACGCGAAAGATGCATCATTATAAGCGATATTGCCGACAGAAGCTCCACCGCAAAGTCGCGGTCGGAAACACCGTCGATACTGTTTTGACAAACACCGTCAAAGCCTAGCTTTTTCGCTTCAAACTCGCGGTCGGTGTTGTAGGTCGTGCCTGCAAGAGCACAACAGCCTATAGGGCTTACATTCATACGCTTTTTGCAGTCACCGAGTCTGTCGATATCGCGAAGAAGCATCATAGCATATGCCAGCAGATGATGCGAAAAGGTAATCGGCTGTGCACGCTGAAGGTGCGTATAGCCGGGCATTACACAGTCGCGGTATTTATCCGCTTTTTCGGCAATAACGTTTACAAGCGACGTTAAAAGCTCTGTTATTTCATCAGTTTTATCACGAAGGTACATACGCAGGTCAAGCGCGACCTGGTCGTTACGGCTGCGCGCGGTGTGCAGCTTTTTGCCGACGTCACCGAGGCGCTCTGTCAGCACCTGTTCGACAAACATATGTATGTCCTCGCAGGTCATATCAAACGCAAGCTTACCTGTGTTAAGGTCATCAAGGATTTCTGCAAGACCGTCAATGAGCGCCTGCGACTCAGCCTCTGTAATAATGCCCTGCTTTGCAAGCATCGCGGCGTGTGCCATTGAGCCCGTTATATCTTGCGAGTACATACGGCTGTCAAAGTGGATTGACGAGTTGAAGTCGTCCGCAATACTGTCGGTTTTGCCGTCGGTACGGCCTGCCCACATTTTAGCCATTTATTTCACCGTTCTGCTTGTCAACCATAGCCTGAACCTTAATAGGAAGACCAAAGAGGTTGATAAAGCCTGTTGCATCTGTCTGGTCATAGTCGCTCTCACCGAAGGTTGCGATCTCTTCACTGTAGAGTGAGTACTGGCTCCAAACACCTGCTTTGATAATATTACCCTTATAAAGCTTGAGCTTTACAGTACCTGTAACCTTTTCCTGTGTCTTGTCAACGAAAGCAGAAAGAGCCTCGCGAAGGGGTGTGAACCACTGACCGTTATAAACAAGCTCTGCAAAGGTGATTGAAAGCTTTTGCTTTTCGTGGAGTGTCATTTTGTCAAGACAGATGCTCTCGAGTGTTTCGTGAGCTTTGTAAAGAATTGTACCGCCGGGTGTTTCATAAACGCCGCGGCACTTCATACCAACAAGACGGTTTTCAACGATGTCGATGATACCGATACCGTTTTTGCCGCCGATCTCGTTAAGCGCAAGTATAATTTCCTTTGCAGTCATTTTTTTACCGTTAAGTGCGGTGGGAACACCCTGAACAAAATCGAGTGTGATATATTCGGGTGTGTCGGGTGCCTGAATGGGTGATACGCCCATTTCCAAAAAGCCTTCTTTTTCGTAAAGCGGCTCGTTACCTGTATCTTCAAGATCCATTCCCTCGTGTGAAAGATGCCAGAGGTTTTTATCCTTTGAATAGTTGGTTTCGCGGTTTATCTTAAGCGGGATATTGTGTGCCTCTGCGTACTCAATTTCTTCTTCACGCGATTTGATATCCCACTCACGCCAGGGAGCGATAATGGGAAGGTCGGGGCAGAATGCCTTAAGCGCAAGTTCAAAACGTACCTGATCGTTGCCCTTACCTGTACAGCCGTGGCAGATAGCGTCAGCGTTTTCTTTTATAGCGATTTCTGCAAGACCCTTTGCAATGCAGGGACGTGCGTGCGAGGTGCCGAGAAGATAATCCTCATAAACAGCGCCTGCCTTCATTGTGGGGATAATATAGTTATCAACGTAGTCTTCTGTAAGGTCAAGAACGTAAAGCTTTGACGCGCCTGTTTTAAGTGCCTTTTCCTCAAGTCCCTCAAGCTCGTCAGCCTGACCAACGTTACCCGAAACGGCAACAACCTCACAGTTATTGTAGTTCTCTTTTAACCACGGAATGATGATTGATGTGTCAAGACCGCCTGAATATGCAAGTACAACCTTTTTGATATTCTCTTTATTCATTTTTATTCTCCTTTTGTGAATTTTTATGCATTTTTTCTTTCAATATGTGCATATTATACGCCTTGTAAATGCATATGTCAAGCGGATTTTGAAATTTCTTTTATTTTAAATGATTTACTTTTAAAAAACACTGTGTTAGTATTAAGCAAAAAGGGGGCGATATGAATGAATATTCAAAATATCAGCTACGATAAAATTGACATAAACGGCGGTTTTTGGCAGCAAAAACAAAGCCTTATCCGCAAAACTACAATATGGAACGTATACAAGCGCTTTAAGGAAACCGGCAGGTTTGACGCCTTCAAGCAACAGTGGAAAGAGGGTGAGACAAACAAGCCGCATATCTTTTGGGATTCGGATATTGCAAAGTGGCTGGAATCGGTTGCGTATCTTACGCTAAAAGAGCGCGAACCGCAGCTTGAGGCAATCGTGGACGAGGTTGTAGCTGATATTGAAAAGAACCAATGGGACGACGGATATTATAACAGTTATTATCAATTACTCGCCCCTGAAAAACGCTTTACAAAACGACACGACCACGAGCTTTACTGTCTTGGGCATCTAATTGAAGCGGCGGTTGCATACGACAAAGCGACGAAAAAAAACAAATTTTTAAAGCTTATGGAAAAGTATGTAGAGCTTGTCTACACGGTTTTTGTAGAGCAAAAATCGGCGACATTTGACTCGCCCGGTCATGAGGAGATTGAGCTTGCGCTTGTACGCCTTTACGAGCATACAGGCAAAAAGAAATATCTTGACCTTTCACTTCATTTTATAAATAAGCGCGGGTCGCACGAGTACCCAAACGAAAAGGATTACTGCTTTGCAAATAAACAGATACAGGACCATCTGCCTGTGCGTGAACAGCTCACAGCAGAGGGACATTCAGTACGCGCATGCTACCTTTACTGCGCAATGGCGGACCTTGCACTTCGCACAGGCGACAAAGGGCTGACACACGCCGTAAAAACAATTTTTGATAACATTGTAAATAAAAAAATGTATATAACAGGCGCTATCGGTTCAACGCGGGTAGGCGAGGCATTTGAAGAGGATTACAGACTGCCCAACGACCTTGCATACGGCGAGACCTGTGCGGCGATAAGTCTTGTGCTTTTTGCAAAGCGTATGCAGCTTTTAGACCCTGAAAATAGCGTTTATGCTGACACGGTTGAGCGCGTGATATACAACGGATTTTTGTCGGGACTATCGCTTGACGGCAAGGCGTTTTTCTATGTAAACTCGCAGGAAATCGACTTAGATCAGCGGAAATTCGCAAAGGACTATGACAGAAAATTCCCGATAACACAAAGGGTTGAGGTGTTTTCCTGCTCCTGTTGTCCGCCGAATGTAACGAGGTTTATTCCGCTCATTGCAGAGCTTTGCTACACCTATACCGACGATACCGTTTTTGTTAATCAGTACATGGACACGACGGCAGATTTTGACGGCTGCAAAATAGTTCAAAAAACAGATTATCCGTTTGAAAACAGGGTTGTTTTAGCATATGAGGGCGGTAAAAAAACACTTGCACTTCGCAAGCCATACTGGTGCGATAAATTTACCGTAAACGGACAAGCTCTGCCCTGCAAAAACGGATTTATATACATAGATGTAGATGGTAAAACCGAGCTTGAAATCGAAATGGAGTTTGCCTTAAAGTACATTTACGCAAACACAGCCGTACGCGAAAACAGAGGCTGCGTTTGCCTTACCTACGGTCCGTTTGTTTACTGTATGGAAGGGGTTGACAACGGCGAAAGTCTTGGCGAAATTTCGTTGGTTGACGGCAAGGCAGACTTTGGCTTTGACGACAAGCTTTCCCTCCCCTGCTTTACACATCCCGCAATACGCAGGAAAGTCGAAGGATTGTACTCGGATAAGGTAACAATCACGCCTATAAACGCAAAATTTATTCCATATTTTGCATATGCAAACAGGGGCGAAACGGACATGCGTTTATGGATATCGTACAAATAATAATAAATTAATAAAAACACGGTCGAAATTGTTGACATAAAAGCTGTAAATATGCTATAATTACAATGTAGTTTTTTGCGACTGACGGAATTGATACAGGTAACTGTAGTGGAACAAAAAACTTTATTTTCAGCCGACCGTCTGGGCACATTTTCCCTGCGGGGTAAGTGTGCCCATTTTTAGTTTTTAAAAGGAGTTTGCCACTATGAAAAAAGTAGGAATTGTAATGGGCAGCGACAGCGATATGCCTATCATCAAAAAAGCAACAGATATGCTCGAGTCACTCGAAATCCCCTATGAGGTGCATATCTACTCAGCACACAGAACACCGGCCGAGGCGCGCGACTTTTCAGTAAACGCACGGAGCAACGGCTTCGGTGCAATTATTGCCGCCGCGGGTATGGCGGCTCATCTTGCGGGCGCCATTGCAGCAAACACAACCCTGCCTGTTATCGGCATCCCCTGTAAATCATCAAATCTTGACGGCATTGACGCACTTTTGTCAACGGTACAGATGCCTACAGGCATCCCTGTAGCTACTGTTGCCATAAACGGTGGTGGCAATGCCGCTTTACTTTGCGCACAGATTCTGGCGGTTGAGGATGCAGAGCTTGCTGCACGTCTTGATAAAAAACGTGCTGACGACGCCGCAAAAGTACTCGAAAAAGACGCAAAGGTTTTAGAACTACTTAATAAATAAATTTTTAAGAAATAAAAGGAGAACTCAAAAAATGGAAAAGAAGCTTGTTTACACAGGAAAAACAAAAGACGTATACGCACTTGACAACGGCAATTATATGCTCAAGTTCAAGGATGACTGCACCGGTAAAGACGGCGTGTTTGATCCCGGCGAAAACTCGGTAGGTCTCACAATTGACGGTGTTGGTGACGTTAATCTCCGTATGTCAATTTATTTCTTTGAAAAAATCAATGCTGCAGGCATAAGAACCCACTTTGTAAGTGCTGACCTTGAAAACACAACAATGGAGGTGCTTTCAGCAAAGGTATTCGGTCACGGTCTTGAGGTTATTTGCCGTTACAAAGCAGTAGGCAGCTTTATCCGTCGCTACGGTGATTACATTGAAGAGGGTGCTGACCTTCCTGCTTACGTTGAAATGACATTAAAAAATGACGAAAAGGGCGACCCGCTCGTAACAAAGGATGCACTTGTGGCTCTTGGCGTTATGACAGAAAGCCAGTATGATGATATGAAGGCAATGACACAGCAGATCACAAAAATCGTAGCCGATGACCTTAAAGAAAAAGGTCTTGATATGTATGACATCAAGTTTGAGTTCGGCTATGATGCTGAGGGCAACGTTATGCTCATTGACGAGATTGCATCGGGTAATATGCGCGTTTACAAAAACGGCGAATATATCGACCCGATGACACTTTCAAAGCTTTTCTTTGCTTAAATCGAGGTAACCTGCATGGGTGGATTTTTTGGCGTTGTAAGTAAAGAGGATGCGATAGCTGACGTATTTTTCGGCACAGACTATCACTCTCATCTGGGCACCCGCCGCGGCGGTATGGCTTCGTGGGCAAAGGATATCGGTTTGCAAAGAGAAATACACAACATCCAGAACTCACCGTTTAGAACAAAATTTGACGGCGTGTTTGACGAGATGCACGGCAACTCTGCTATTGGTATTATAAGTGACTTTGACCCGCAGCCGCTGCTCATCCGCGGACGGCTCGGTAAATATGCAATATGCGTTATCGGCGTTATAAATAATGCCGATGAGCTGATCGAACGTTATCTTTCGGGCGGCGGTCAGTTTAACGCAATGACAAGCGGTAACGTAAACGCAACAGAGCTTACTGCCGCTTTAATCAATCAAAAAGACTCATTTGCGGAGGGCATAAAGTTTGCGCAAGAGCAAATAGACGGCACCGCATCAATCCTTATCCTAAAAGAAGGCGGCAACCTTATTGCCGCACGTGACAAGCTGGGCAGGATTCCCGTATCAATCGGCAAAAACCTGTTTGGCTACTGCGTTTCGTTTGAGGCATTTGCCTATCAAAAGCTCGGCTACGACGATGTTAAGGAGCTCGGACCGGGAGAGGTTGTAGAGCTGTCTACTGACAGTATGACACAGCTTGTTGCCCCCGGCAAAAAAATGAAGATGTGTGCGTTTTTGTGGACATACTACGGCTTTCCTACCTCGACCTACGAGGGCGTGAACGTTGAGCTTATGCGTTACCGCAACGGTAAAATGCTTGCTGACGCTGACCGCGAGCGCGGACTTGCGCAGGACATCGACTATGTCGGCGGTGTGCCCGACTCGGGTGTTCCGCACGCAATCGGCTACGCAAACGCTAGCCACAAGCCGTATTCCAGAGCATTTATCAAATACACTCCCACCTGGGCTCGCAGCTTTACTTCTCCCAAGCAGACAGAACGCGCGAGGGTAGCAAAGATGAAACAGATTCCCGTTCACGAAATCATAAACGGAAACAAGCTTTTGTTTGTTGACGACTCTATAGTTCGCGGAACACAGCTTAAGGGCACAGTCGACTTTCTCTACAACCACGGCGCAAAAGAGGTACATATGCGTTCGGCTTGTCCCCCCGTTTTATATAACTGTAAATATCTTAATTTCTCGCGCTCAAACAACGAGATGGAACTCATTGCAAGACAGACCATTATGGAGCTTGAGGGTGAGGAGGGCTTTGACTACCTTGAGGAGTACTCAGACGGCAGTACAAAGCGCGGAAAGAACTTGCGCAAGGCAATCTGTAAAAAACTCAATTTTGCAACACTTGATTTTCAATCGCTCAAGGGTGTTATCGAATCGATAGGCATTGGTGAAGAAAATCTTTGTACGTATTGTTGGAACGGAAAGGAATAGAACGTTATGATTACTCAGTCAAAATCAGACAGTTACGCAGCAGCAGGTGTTGACATCACCGCCGGCTACAAGGCTGTTGAACTTATGAAAAAACACATCGCAACCACAATGACCTCGGGCGTGTGCTCTGACGTCGGCGGCTTCGGCGGTCTTTTTGAACTCGACCTTACAGGCATTACAAAGCCCGTTCTTGTAAGCGGTACAGACGGCGTTGGTACAAAGCTCAAGCTTGCTTTTATTATGGACAAGCACGACACGGTCGGTATCGACTGCGTTGCAATGTGCGTAAACGACATTATCTGTTGCGGTGCAAAGCCACTTTTCTTCCTCGACTACATCGCTTGCGGCAAAAACTTCCCTGAAAAAATTGCAGACATAGTTAAAGGTGTTTGCGATGGCTGTGTACAATCGGGTGCAGCACTCATCGGCGGCGAAACTGCCGAGATGCCCGGCTTTTATCCCATAGACGAATACGACCTTGCAGGCTACTGCACAGGCGTTGTTGACAAAACAAAGATCATCGACAACAAAACAATCTGCGAGGGCGACGTTATAATCGCGCTTCCCTCAAGCGGTGTTCACTCAAACGGCTTTTCGCTTGTAAGAAAGGTATTTGACGTTGAAAACGCAGACATCAAATCACCCGTTGAGGAACTCGGCGGCAAGTCTATCGGCGAAACACTTTTAACACCTACAAAGATTTATGTAAAACCCGTGCTCAAGCTTATTGACGAGGTTAAAGTAAAGGGTATTTCGCACATCACGGGCGGCGGCTTTTACGAAAACATTCCGCGTTCAATTCCCGACGGCTTCGGCGCAAAAATCAACAAGGCTGACGTTCGCGTGCTTCCTATCTTTAAGCTCCTTGCAAAAACAGGCAACATCAGCGAGCACGATATGTTCAACACCTTCAATATGGGTGTCGGTATGAGCATCGTTGTTGCAAAGGACGACGCAGACCGCGCACTTGAGGTACTTAAGAGCGCAGGTGAGGATGCTTACGTTATCGGTGAGATCGTAAAATCTGACGAAAAGGTAATTTTACAATGACGCGCGCAAAAATTGCGGTGCTCGTATCAGGCGGCGGTACAAACCTACAGGCGCTTATCGACGCACAGCAAAGCGGTATCATCACAAGCGGTGAAATATCGCTTGTGATTTCAAATAACAAAGACGCCTATGCGCTGACACGTGCCAAAAATGCAGGCATCGATACTGCAGTAATACTCAAATCGGAGTACGGCGCAGGCTTTGAACAAAAGATAATGGAAACTTTAGCGGAAAACAGCATTGACATAATCGTGCTTGCAGGCTTTATGTCAATTCTTTCCGAAAACTTTACAAAGGCGTACCCCGAGCGCATCATAAATGTTCACCCCTCGCTTATTCCGTCGTTTTGCGGCAAAGGCTTTTACGGTCTTTACGTACACGAGGCGGCACTTGCAAAGGGTGTTAAGGTGACGGGCGCCACGGTACATTTTGTAAACGAGATACCCGACGGCGGCAAGATAATTATGCAAAAGGCGGTCGAGGTGCAAGAAGGCGACACACCCGAAATACTGCAAAAGCGCGTTATGGAGCAGGCGGAATGGATAATTCTGCCGCGTGCGTGCGAAAAGGTATGCAGTGAAATAATAAACAAAGGAAAATAGGATGATGGATATTTACAAGATTAATGATATTGCAAAGCTTATCGAAGGCAACTCGTACGTTGGCCGCGGCATCGTACTCGGCAAGTCAGCCGACGGTAAAAACGCGGTTTCTGCATACTTTATTATGGGAAGAAGCGCAAACAGCCGCAACCGCGTATTTACAGAGCGTGACGGCGCTATATTTACAGAGCCGTTTGACGCATCAAAGGTAGAGGACCCGAGCCTCATTATCTACGCCGCAATCCGCGAGTTTGAAAACAAGCTCATCGTTACAAACGGCGACCAGACCGACACAATATATGACGGTCTTAAGGCAGGCAAAGGCTTCGCTTGTGCCCTTAAATCACGCGAGTTTGAGCCCGACGCTCCCAACCTCACACCCAGAATCAGCGGTATGATCACTTTTGAAGACAATGACTTTTCATATAAAATGAGCATTTTAAAGAGTGCTGACGCGGAGGGTACTGCTTGCAACCGCTACACCTTTGACTATCCTGCCCTTGCAGGTCTCGGTCATTTTATCCACACCTACGTTTGCGACGGCAACCCCATCCCCACCTTCCAGGGTGAGCCTGAGCGCGTTGCAATCCCCGACGATATCGACGAGTTTACAAACAGTCTGTGGAATGCGCTTGATGCTGACAACAAAATATCGCTTTATGTCCGTTACACGAGCCTTGAAAACGGTGAAAAAGCAGTAAGACTTATAAACAAAAACAAATAAGGAGAGCAGGACAATGAAGGAATTTGAACTTAAATATGGTTGTAACCCCAACCAAAAGCCCTCTAAAATTTATATGCAGGACGGAAGCGACCTGCCCATCGAAATTCTTTGCGGCAGACCCGGTTACATAAACTTTCTTGACGCATTCAACAGCTGGCAGCTTGTAAAGGAAATTAAAGAAGCACTCGGTCTTCCCGCAGTTGCATCGTTCAAGCACGTAAGCCCCACCTCAGCGGCGGTTGGTATTCCCCTTCCCGAAAAGCTTAAGAAGGCTTGCTTTGTTGACGATATCGAAGGTCTTGACGACTCACCTCTTGGCTGCGCTTATGCAAGAGCGAGAGGTACTGACAGAATGTGCTCATTCGGTGACTGGGTTGCTCTTTCAGACGTGTGCGACGTTACCACAGCGCTTATGCTAAAGCGTGAGGTATCGGACGGCGTTATCGCTCCCGGCTATGAGCCCGAGGCACTTGAAATCTTAAAATCAAAGAGAAAAGGTAACTACAACATCGTTAAAATCGACCCCGATTTTGTTCCGATGGAAAAAGAGACCAAACAGGTATTCGGTATTACCTTTGAGCAGGGCAGAAACAACTTTAAGATTGACAAGGATTTACTTAATAATCTTGTTACTGCTAATAAGGAGCTTCCCGACGAGGCGGTTCGCGACCTCATTATCTCGCTCATTACTTTAAAATATACACAGTCAAATTCCGTTTGCTACGCATACGACGGTCAGGCAATCGGTGTAGGTGCCGGTCAGCAATCACGAATCCACTGCACACGTCTTGCAGGCACAAAGGCTGACACATGGTTTTTACGTCAGCACGAAAAGGTATTAAACCTTCCCTTCAAAGACACGCTCGGACGTCCTGACAGAGACAACGTTATCGACGGCTACATCAATAAAAACGAGGAAGACGTTTGCGCTGACGGCATTTGGGAAAAGTACTTCACCGAAAAGCCCGAACCGCTCACAGATGTAGAGATACGCGAGTATCTTGATTCTATCGACGGAGTATCGGTAGGCTCGGATGCGTTTTTCCCCTTCTCTGACAATATTGAACGTGCAAAGAAAAGCGGTGTTAAATATATTGCACAGCCCGGCGGCTCAATCCGCGATGACCTCGTAATCGAGTGCTGTGACAAGTACGGCATTGCTATGGCATTTACAGGTATGCGCCTGTTCCACCATTAATATTGAAAGGGACACACAATGAAAATTATTGTTGTTGGCGGCGGCGGACGCGAGCACGCCATCATAAAAAAGTTAAATGAAAACAAATCGGTTGAAAAAATCTACGCGCTACCGGGTAATGCGGGTATGGCACCCGACGCCGAGTGTGTTGATATCAAGGCGACCGATATCGAAAAAATTGTAGAATTTGCAGTTATCAATAAAATCGACTACGCCGTGGTCGCCCCCGACGACCCGCTGGTGCTCGGATGCGTTGATGCGCTTGAAAAAGAGGGTATTTCCTGCTTTGGACCGAGAGCAAACGCCGCAATCATCGAGGGCAGTAAGGTATTTTCAAAAAACCTTATGAAAAAATACGGTATCCCCACGGCAGCATACGAGGTGTTTGATAACGAGCAAAAAGCGCTCGACTATTTAGAGTCAGCACCAATCCCGACCGTTATCAAGGCTGACGGACTGGCTCTTGGCAAGGGCGTTATCATCGCAACAACACGCGATGAGGCAAAGGCCGCCGTAATCTCTATTATGCGCGACAAAATGTTTGGTAAAAGCGGCGATAACATTGTTATCGAGGAGTTTTTGACAGGTCCCGAGGTGTCTGTGCTTGCATTTACCGACGGTAAATGCGTAAAGCCGATGGTATCGTCAATGGACCACAAGCGCGCAGGTGATAACGACACCGGTCTTAACACAGGCGGCATGGGTACGATAGCACCCAACCCCTACTACACAGACGCAGTAGCTGATGAGTGTATGCAAAAAATCTTTTTGCCGACAATCGACGCTATGAACAAAGAGGGACGCACCTTTAAAGGGTGTCTATACTTTGGACTTATGCTTACACCGAACGGTCCGAAGGTAATTGAATACAACTGCCGCTTCGGCGACCCCGAGACACAGGTTGTGCTCCCGCTGTTAAAGAGCGACCTGCTGACAGTTATGCAGGCCACGACAAACGGCACACTCGCTGACACAGAAGTTGAGTTCTATAACAAGAGCGCCGCTTGCGTTATTATGGCGTCAAAGGGCTACCCGCTCTCATACGAAAAGGGCTTTGCTATGACAATCCCCGACGACGTTCGCGACAGCGTTTACGTTGCAGGCGCAAAATGTGAGGACGGTGTGCTCAAGACAAACGGCGGACGTGTGCTGGGAGCTACTGCTGTAGCACCCACGCTTAAAGAAGCAATTGACGGCGCTTATAAAATGGTAGAAAAAATTCATTTTGACGGTGCCTTTTACCGCAAGGATATCGGTGCAAGAGCGCTTAAGGGCGCTCAGGAGGACTAAAGAGATGGTATACAGAGTATTTGTAGAAAAGAAAAAAGAACTTGCCAACGAGGCGATGTCGCTTTTGTCAGACGCGCGTTCACTGCTTGGCATTAAAGAGCTGACTGATGTCCGCATTATCAACCGCTACGATGCCGAAAACATAGACGAGGCGCTTTTTGAGTCAGCAAAAGCTACTGTTTTTTCAGAGCCGCAGACAGATATCGTAAGCGAGGATATAAATACCGACGGTGCATCGTGCGTGTTCGCAGTTGAGTTTTTACCCGGTCAGTTTGACCAGCGAGCAGACTCGGCGGCACAGTGTATACAGATAATTTCGCAGTCAGAGCGGCCCACTATCCGCACCGCAAAGGTATATGTTCTTTACGGCGACGTGGCAGAGGCTGACATTGTCGAAATCAAAAAATATGTTATAAACCCTGTTGAAGCTCGCGAGGCAATGCTTGACAAGCCCGTAACACTTAAAACAGAATATGAAATCCCGACAACAGTCAAAACCCTTGACGGATTTATAAAGCTTGACAGAGCAGGACTTGAAAGATTTGTTGAAGAATACGGTCTTGCGATGGATGCGGACGATATCGCTTTTTGTCAGAGCTATTTTATAAAAGAAAACCGCGACCCCACCATTACAGAAATCAGAATGATCGACACCTATTGGTCGGACCACTGCCGTCATACAACATTTCTTACTGTTATTGACGACGTGAAATTTGAGGACGAGCTTTTACAGTCTGCTTACAACGACTATATCGCGACACGCGAAAATCTCGGTGTTAAAAAGCCGATATGTCTTATGGATATCGCAACAGTCGCTGTAAAGCACCTTAAAAAAGCGGGCAAGCTTCAAAAGCTTGATGAATCGGAGGAAATCAACGCATGCACCGTTAAAATCGACGTTGAGGTTGACGGTGTAAGCGAGCCGTGGCTGCTTTTATTTAAAAACGAAACACACAACCACCCGACAGAGATCGAGCCGTTCGGCGGTGCGGCAACCTGTATCGGCGGCGCTATCCGCGACCCGCTGTCAGGACGTGCTTACGTTTACGGTGCGATGCGTGTAACGGGTGCTGCTGACCCCTTAAAGCCGGTAAGCGAAACAATCAAGGGTAAGCTGCCCCAGAGAAAGATCGTAACGGGTGCTGCGGCGGGCTACTCGTCATACGGCAACCAGATCGGTCTTGCAACGGGCATTGTTGACGAGATTTATCACGACGGATATGCTGCAAAGCGTATGGAGATCGGTGCGGTTATCGCGGCGGCTCCCGCGGCAAATGTGCGCAGAGAGCGTCCTTTGCCAAGTGACGTTGTAATTTTGCTCGGCGGCTCAACAGGTCGTGACGGCTGCGGCGGTGCAACGGGCTCGTCAAAATCACACACATCAAAATCACTCGAGAGTTGCGGCGCAGAGGTACAAAAGGGTAACGCACCCGAGGAAAGAAAGCTTCAGCGTCTTTTCAGAAACCCCGAATGCACAACACTCATTAAAAGATGTAACGACTTTGGTGCAGGCGGCGTATCGGTTGCTATCGGCGAGCTTGCAGACGGACTTGAAATTGACCTCAACGCTGTTCCTAAAAAATACGACGGTCTTGACGGTACAGAGCTTGCAATAAGCGAGTCGCAGGAGCGTATGGCTGTTGTTGTTGAAGCAAAGGACGTTGACAAGTTCTTGTCATTGGCAGAGGGCGAAAACCTTCAGGCGTGCCCCGTTGCCGTGGTAACGGAGAGCCCCCGTCTTGTAATGCACTGGAACGGCAACAAGATAGTAGATATTTCACGCGAGTTTTTAAATTCAAACGGTGCTGACAAGCACATTTCAGTTGCTCCCGCAAAGCCTGAATGCTTTGAAAAGAAGGTTGAAGGCAGCTTTACCGACAACTACAAGACGGTTGCAACCGATCTTAACACCTGCAGTAAGCGCGGTCTTTCAGAGCGCTTTGACTCAACAATCGGTGCGGGCACCGTGCTTATGCCGTTTGGCGGTAAAAATCAGCTGACACCCATTCAGGCAATGGTACAAAAAATCTCGGTTGAGAAAAAGCACACAGACGACGTTTCGTTTATGTCGTTTGGCTACAACCCGTTTATCACAGAAAAGAGCCCCTATCACGGGGCTTATCTTGCGGTTGTCGAATCGGTTTGCAAGCTGATTGCATCGGGTGCTTCTTTTGAAGACGTGTACCTCACCTTCCAGGAGTACTTTGAGCGTCCCGGAAAGGATGCAAAGCGCTGGGGCAAGCCGCTCGCCGCGCTTCTCGGCGCGTTCAAGGCGCAGATGAACCTCGGTATCGGCTCAATCGGCGGTAAGGACTCTATGAGCGGAAGCTTTGAGGACCTCGATGTTCCTCCCACACTCGTTTCGTTTGCGGTAACCACAGGCAAGGTTGCTGACGTTATCTCGCCCGAGTTCAAAAAGGCAGGCAGCAAGGTTGTTGTTATCGACACAGAACTTGATGAAAACGGTCTTCCCGAAACAGAGTCGCTCATTGCAAACTTCAAAAAGGTTACAGACCTTATGCGTAGTGGCAAGGTGCTTGCGGCTTACACCCCCGGTATCGGCGGCATTGCAGAGGCTGTAATGAAAATGTGCTTTGGTAACGGTCTTGGCTTTAAATACGAAGACGTACAGCTTTCAAAGATATTTGGCTACAGCTACGCGTCATTTATACTTGAAGTTACAGAGGACGTTGAAGGTGCTACCGTTCTCGGTACGGTAACCGATGACAAGTGCATCAGCTACGCAAACGAAAAGCTTTGCATTTGCGATATGCTTGACGCTTACGAAGGCAAGCTTGAGAGCGTTTACAGCTGCAACATCAAGCAAGGCGATAAAAAGATCGAGACATATAGTTTCGACGGCAAAAACACAAAAGCACCTGCTATAAAGGTGGCAAAACCGAAAGTTCTTATCCCCGCCTTCCCCGGCACCAACTGCGAGTTTGACTCAGCAAAGGCTGTTCGTGATGCGGGCGCAGAGCCTGAAATATTTGTAATAAACAACTTAAGTGCCGACGGACTTAAGGCAAGCACAGAAAAATTTGCAAATGCACTCAAGCAGTCGCAGATCGTGTTTATCCCCGGCGGTTTTTCGGGCGGTGACGAGCCTGACGGCAGCGGTAAGTTTATTACGGCATTTTTCAGAAATGAGGCAATCAAGGCGGGCGTTACAGACCTGCTTGAGCACCGCGACGGACTTATGTGCGGTATCTGCAACGGCTTCCAGGCACTTATCAAGCTTGGTCTTGTGCCTTACGGAAAAATAGTTGATGCAACAGCAGATTCACCCACCCTTACCTATAATACAATCGGAAGACATCAGTCCAAGATTGTG
>JAZQDN010000063.1:0-4872 GCA_045546815.1 Eubacteriales bacterium | reverse complement strand
CGTGAGGAAAAGAGCCTTCATAACTGGTCCGTGCCCTATATCCCGATCGACCCGGAGGACATCAGCCGTACATACGACGCCGACGTTATCCGCGTAAACTCGCAGAGCGGCAAGGGCGGCATCGGCTACCTTCTCGAGCAGACCTACGGCTACGAGCTGCCCGCTAAAATGCGTGAGCATCTGTCGTATATGTGCAAAAACGTGTCCGACCACGAGCACCGCGAGCTGCTTGTCAACGACGTTCTTAAAATCTTTAAAAACAGCTATTTTGACAACACCGCACCAATTTCAATTGCAAATATGACCTCGACACAGAGCGAAAGCGGTGTCGACACCTACGTTACCTTTATGCAGGACGGCAAAAAATCGACCGTTCACGCGCAGGGTAACGGTACGCTTGACGCGGTAAGTAACGCACTTAAGGAATACACCGGTTCAAGCTACAAGCTGGAGGTTTATTCGGAGCACAGCTTAAAGGGTAAGGGCTCCGGCTCGACCGCCGCTGCATACATCGGTCTTCACGATGTAAACGATAAGGTTTACTGGGGCGCAGGCACCGATACCGATATTACCCGTGCAGGTATCAACGCACTTATTGCCGCCTACAACAATCTTGTAAAAGGAGAATAAGACTATGGCAATGACAATGACACAAAAAATCCTCGCCGCCCACGCAGGTCTTGAGTGCGTCAAGGCGGGTCAGCTCATAAGCGCAAAGCTCGACATCGTTCTCGGTAACGATATCACCACCCCCGTTGCAATCAACGAGTTTAAAAAGGCGGGCTTTGACGGTGTTTTTGATAAAGATAAAATCGCAATCGTGCTCGACCACTTTGTGCCCAATAAGGATATCAAGTCCGCCGAGCATTCAAAGCAGTGCCGCGAGTTTGCGTGCAGCCACTGCGTAAGCCACTTTTACGATGTCGGCAAAATGGGCATCGAGCACGCACTGCTTCCCGAGCAGGGCGTTGTAACCGCAGGCGACTGCATTATCGGCGCGGACAGCCACACCTGTACCTACGGCGCACTCGGCGCTTTCTCGACCGGTGTCGGCAGTACCGATATGGCGGCGGGTATGGCGACGGGCACTGCCTGGTTCAAGGTGCCGTCTGCAATAAAGTTTAATCTTACAGGAAAGCTCCCCGCAAACTGCAGCGGTAAAGACGTAATACTTACAATAATCGGTATGATCGGTGTTGACGGCGCGCTTTATAAGAGTATGGAGTTTGCGGGTGAGGGCGTTAAGTCGCTTTCGATGGACGACCGCCTTTGCATCTGTAATATGGCAATCGAGGCGGGCGCTAAAAACGGCATCTTCCCCGTTGACGAAATTACAATGGAATATATGAACGGCAGATGTGAAAGACAGCCTGTGGTTTACGAGGCTGACCCCGATGCCGAGTACGAAAAGACAATAGATATTGACCTTGCAAAAATCACTCCCACCGTTGCCTGCCCGCACCTTCCCGAAAATACAAAGCCCGCAACAACACTGGGCAATATAAAAATCGATCAGGTCGTTATCGGCAGCTGCACCAACGGACGTATGGAGGATATGGAAGCCGCCTATAACATCTTAAAGGGCAAAAAGGTGGCAGACGGCGTCAGATGTATCATCATCCCCGCCACAATGCAGATTATGCGCGAGTGCACCGAGCGCGGCTACGTTACCGCCTTCATCGACGCGGGCGCAGTAGTATCCACCCCCACCTGCGGACCCTGCCTTGGCGGCTATATGGGTATCCTTGCGGCAGGCGAGCGCTGTGTTGCAACCACCAACCGTAACTTTGTCGGTCGTATGGGCCACGTCGAGTCAGAGGTTTATCTTGCAAGCCCGCAGACCGCCGCAGCATCGGCAATCACAGGCTATATCACAGCATGGGAGGACTAATCAATGAACACACAAGGAAAAGTTTTCAAATACCCCGATAACGTCGACACCGACGTAATCATCCCCGCGCGCTACCTCAATACCGCCGATGCAAACGAGCTTGCAAAGCACTGTATGGAGGATATCGACACAGAGTTTGTAAAAAACGTAAAAAAAGGCGACATTATGGTGGCGGGCTACAACTTCGGCTGCGGCTCATCGCGTGAGCACGCACCGCTCGTTATCAAGACCTGCGGCACAGGCTGTGTTATTGCAAAAAGCTTTGCGCGTATCTTTTACCGCAACGCGATCAATATCGGTCTTGCAATTCTCGAGTGCCCCGAGGCGTGCGACGAGATAAACGCAAACGACGAGGTATCGGTCGACTTTGACACAGGTATTATCACCAATATCACGACAGGCAAAACCTATAAGGCAGAGCCGTTCCCGCCCTTTATTCAGAACATAATCAAAAAAGGCGGACTTCTTGTTTCACTCAAGGAGGAAAATTAATATGACAAAGAATATCACACTTATAAAAGGCGACGGCATCGGTCCCGAAATCGTGTCGCAGGCAGTGCGCGTGCTTGACGCGGTAGCCGACCTTTACGGTCACACCTTTAACTATACCGAGGCTGACGTCGGCGGTGTCGCTATTGATAAATACGGCGAGCCGCTCCCCGATAAAGAGCTTAAAAAATGTATCTTTGCAGACAGCGTGCTTCTCGGTGCTGTCGGCGGTCCCAAGTGGAACGACGTCCCCGGTCATCTTCGCCCCGAAAAGGGCTTGCTTAAGCTTCGCGCGGGTATGGCCGTTTACAGTAATAACCGCCCCGCAAAGATTTGGCCGCAGCTTGCAGACGCATCACCCCTTCGCAAAGAAATCGTTGATAAAGGCATTGACTTTATTATCGTGCGCGAGCTTATCGGCGGTATCTACTTCGGCGACCACCGTACAGACACGGTCGGCGGACAAAAGGTTGCAACCGACATTTTGCAGTACAGCGAAAAGGAAATTGAGCGTATCGGTCGCATCGGCTTTGAGACCGCCAGAAAGCGTAACAAAAAGCTCTGCTCTGTTGAAAAGAGCAACGTACTCGATTCGAGCCGTCTGTGGAAAAGCGTAATGCACAAGCTCGCTCTCGAGTACCCCGACGTTGAGCTTTCCGATATGCTTGTTGACAACTGCGCAATGCAGATTGTAAAGGATCCGTCGCAGTTTGACGTTATCGTCACCGAAAATATGTTCGGCGACATCCTCTCTGACGAAGCATCGATGATAACGGGCTCGATCGGTATGATCCCCTCATCAAGCCTCGGTAACACAACTAACGGTCTTTACGAGCCAATCCACGGCTCTGCGCCCGACATCGCGGGCAAAAACATCGCAAACCCCATCGGCACCATTTTATCTGCCGCAATGATGCTTCGCTTCAGCTTTGATATGGAAGCCGAGGCGACCGCTATCGAAAACGCGGTATCGTGCGCACTCGATATGGGTCTTCGCACAGGCGATATTATGCCGCAGAACACCGACGGTATCACACAGGTCGGCTGCAGTGAGATGGGCGACGCGATAATTGCAAACTTAAAGAAAGGAATATAAAATGTTACTTTCCGGTTCAGATATAATTGTAAAAACACTTATCGAGCAGGGCGTAAAAACGATCTTCGGCTACCCCGGCGGACAGATACTCAACGTTTACGACTCGCTCTATAAATATCAGGATGAAATAACCCACGTGCTCACCGCACACGAGCAGGGCGCTGCCCACGCGGCAGACGGCTATGCACGCTCAACGGGCGAGGTCGGCGTTGTGTTTGCAACGTCGGGTCCGGGCGCTACCAACCTTGTGACAGGTATCGCAACGGCGTACCTCGATTCAGTGCCGCTGCTTGCAATCACGGGTAACGTGCCCAGCTCCTTTATCGGTACAGACAGCTTTCAGGAAATCGATATCACGGGTGTAACCCTTCCTATAACAAAGCATAACTACTTTGTGGGCGATGTCGAAAACCTTGCAGACACCATCCGTGAGGCATACGCACTCGCAATGTCGGGTCGCCCCGGTCCTGTTCTTATCGACGTGCCGAAGGACGTGCAGATAGCAAAGTGTGAGTATACACCAATGTCACCCGTCACCCCCGAGCCCAAATCGGCGGCAAAGGATGTGCGTATCGACCAGGCGGCAGAGTGTATCAACGCATCGACCAGACCCTTCATCTACTTCGGCGGCGGTCTTATCTCGGGCGATGCGCAGGCAGAGGTGCTCGCGCTTGCCGAAAAAATCGATGCTCCTGTCGGCTGCTCAATGATGGGTCTTTCGGGCGTTCCCACCGACCACCCGCGATTTTTGGGTATGCAGGGTATGCACGGACACTATGCCTGCTCAATGGCAATGCATAATGCCGATGTAATCATCGCCCTCGGTGCACGCTTTAATGACCGCGTTACAGGTAACCGCGCAAAGTTCGCGCCCAATTCAAAAATCGTGCATATCGATATCGACGGCGCAGAGCTTTCAAAAACAGTAAACGCCGCACACGGTCTTCGCGGCGATATAAAGCTGACCTTACAAAAGCTTATTGAAAAATTAAATAAAACGACCCACCCCGACTGGCAGGACAAGATTGCACAGTTCAGGCGTGAGGAAGAGGACACGCTCGATAACCGCGACGGTCTTACACCGCGCGCCGCGCTCCTTACGCTCAATAAGCATCTTGGTGACAACACCGCCGTTGCAACCGACGTCGGTCAGCATCAGATGTGGGCGGCACAGACGGTTGCCTTTAAAAACACCCGCCGCTTTATATCCTCGGGCGGTCTTGGCACAATGGGCTTTGGCCTCGGTGCTGCGATCGGTGCCGCTATCGGTACCCGCGAGACAAGCGTGCTTGTAACGGGCGACGGCAGCTTCGGTATGTGCCTTAACGAGCTTGCAACAGCGGTGTCGCATAACATCCCCGTCGTAATTCTTATTATGAACAAGTCGGATCGTAGC
>JAZQDN010000062.1:0-3304 GCA_045546815.1 Eubacteriales bacterium | reverse complement strand
AAATCTATGATTTTTGACGGAGGGAGAGAATGAGGCAATACAACAAAAGCAATATCCCTCTTGCGAAAGCTTTGAGAAAAAATATGACACCGTGGGAGCAAAAGCTATGGTATCAATTTTTGCGTAAGTTTCCTGTCCGTTTTCAAAGGCAAAAAGCAATCGGCGATTACATAGTCGATTTTTACTGTGCAAAAGCAAGGCTGGTCATTGAGTTGGACGGAGGCGGACACTATACCACAGAACAAATAAAAAAAGATGAAATTAAAACAAAAGAGTTGGAGGGTATGAATTTAACAGTCTTAAGAGTTTGCAATTTGGACATCGACCGCAATTTTTTCGGGGTGTGCGAACAAATTATTTTGGCTGTCAAACAATCTCTCCCTCAGTCAGCTTCGCTGACAGCTCCCTCGTCAGAGGGAGCTGAAATAAATTGAGAGGGGAACTTTATGATAAAAAGGTTTATTTCGTTTTACAGACCGCATATAAAGCTGTTTACCATTGATATGGTCTGTGCGGTGCTGGTTGCTGTATGCGATTTGTTTTATCCTGTCATTGCAAAGGATATTATCAACAAATACGTGCCGAGCAAAAATCTGCGGATGATTATTGTGTGGGCGGTGGCGCTGCTTATAATCTATCTGCTCAAGTATTTATTCAACTACATAATCGGCTACTACGGACACGTGGTGGGCATACGGATGCAGGCGGATATGCGCAGACGGCTGTTCAGGCATCTGCAGAAAATGCCGTTTTCGTACTACGACGAAAACAAAACAGGCTCGATCATGTCGCGGCTTATCAACGACTTGAACGAGGTGTCGGAGCTTGCGCATCACGGTCCCGAGGACCTGTTTTTGTCGGTGCTTATGTTTATCGGCTCATTTATTATGCTCGCGTCGATCAACATATATCTCACACTTATCGTGTTTGCTTCGGTGCCGCTGATACTGCTCTTTTCGTCGCTTATGCGCGGAAATATGATGGAGGCGTTCCGTCGCTCACGCGAGCAGATAGCAGAGGTCAACGCCAACATTGAAACGGCGATTTCGGGCATACGCGTATCGCGCGCATACACCGCGCAAACCCACGAAAACAAAAAGTTTGACAAGGAAAACGGGCTGTTCGAGGTTATCCGCGGCAAAGCGCTCAAGGAAATGGCGAAGTTTCACTCGTCGATGACCTTTTTTACCGATTTTCTCTATCTTGTGGTGCTCGTTGCGGGCGGGCTGTTCTTTTACAACAACATAATCGACATCGGCGAGTTTACCGCTTATCTTTTATACATCAGTATGTTCCTCAACCCGATTCGCAGGTTTGTGTCGCTGTTTGAGCAGCTGCAGGAGGGTATGACGGGCTTTAAGCGGTTTTGCGAGATAATGGATATGCCGGAGGAGGCGGAGACGGGAAAGACCGAGCTTGCGTCTGTTTCAGGCGATATTGTGTTTGAAAACGCGACCTTTTCGTACACGGGTCACGAAAACAACGAGGTTATACAAAATCTGAACCTCAACATTGAAGCGGGAAAAACACTGGCGCTCGTCGGTCCGTCGGGCGGCGGCAAGACGACGATATGCAATCTTATCCCGCGGTTTTACGAGCTGGGCAGCGGTCGTATCACCCTTGACGGTCACGACATCACAACTCTTTCGCGGCAGTCGCTGCGCAAACACATCGGCATTGTGTCGCAGGATGTATTTCTGTTTAACGGCACGGTACGCGAAAACATTGCCTACGGCGACCTTGACGCAAGCGACGAGCAGATTATTGAGGCGGCAAAAAAGGCAAACATCCACGATTATATAATGACGCTTGAAAAGGGCTACGACACAAACGTCGGCGAGCGCGGAATAAAGCTGTCGGGCGGACAAAAGCAGAGAATATCGATTGCGAGAGTATTTCTTAAAAATCCGTCGGTGCTGATACTTGACGAGGCGACAAGCGCGCTCGACAACACGACCGAGATGCTTATACAGAATGCGCTTGACGAGCTGTCACACGGACGCACCGTTATTGTGGTGGCGCACAGGCTGTCGACAGTTAAAAATGCCGACGAGATCGTCGTTATTGATTCGACGGGAATTGCCGAGCGAGGAACACACGACGCACTGCTTGCAAAGCAGGACGGAATTTACAAAAATTTATACAGTTATCAGTTCAGATGAAAAAACAAAATTTAATTTGCCCCATTTGCAACACGGTGCAGCCTTACGAGGTTGATTTTTGCGTGTACTGCAACACCGAGTTTGACAAGGAAAACATCAAAACAACAAACAAAGAAATACTCAAAAACGAAAACGAGGATAGTTAATCTATCCTCGTTTTAAGTTCTTTATAAAAAGTGAAACATTTTTGCCTTGTCGTTACATATATAAGTGAAAAGGAGGTACAGATATGAAAAAAGTTTTTACTTTGTTGCTGTGCATTTGTATTATGTTGAACACTGTGTGTTTGGTTAATGCAAAAACAACAAACGAACTTGTTGCAGATAACATAAAAAAGCACGCTAATGATTTGGATGCAGTAAAGAACTTAGCAAATGAACAAATCTATAGCGGTGCGGGGGATAATATTTCCTTTGACAACTCACTTGCGCAATACATTTACACTGACATATATGGTGGCAATTACAACGACACCTTTGAATCACACATAAGCGATGATTATTTTTGGGTTGTATTTTCAAACGGTTCCACAAAAGAATTTCGTTACGACAGCAGTATTCTCGAATGGAAAGACAGCGGTTCAGGTACAACGAATCCTTTCTGTGACAAGGAAGGTAATGTTATAGATATCAGCTTTAATTTTAACACCATTGCAAACATCGCTTCTCAAAAAATCAACGATACTCTTGATGAGGTCAGACTCGTACGTTTTAACAGTGTTTATATTATTTATGCAAAGTCTGCCCAAAAAGAATACGCCATCCCCTATTCATCAATAGCCGATAAATATAATATTAGCAATGGTGAAGTATATATAGCTACCGATTTAATTAATACTATTCAAGGTGAGCGAAAAGAAACCGAAAGCAGCATACAAGCGGAGTTACCTTTTGAGGAGCAAAAAAAGTACGCAGGCGGAACTACGAATACAAATGTGAATACAAAAGATTCAGAAAATACAGAAAAAACCAAGCTTGAGCCACAATTTTTATCAATAATTGTATTAGCAATTATTATTTCCGGAACGGTTGCGATAACCATTGTTGCCATAGCAAAGCACAAAAAACACTAAAACCAAAAAGAGGGGTAGAATCGTTTGATTCTATCCTCTTTTTAAGTTTTTTATAAAAAAGTGAAACATT
>JAZQDN010000061.1:0-12655 GCA_045546815.1 Eubacteriales bacterium | reverse complement strand
TTTACCCATAATACGACGGGTCATCATACGACCTGCAATACTAACGGTTTTATTCTCTAATTCGTCAAAATTTTCCTTAATTTCAGCCGAGTTTGAGGTTACGTCGTATTTGGTTATAGCATAGGGGTCATTACCCGAACTCTGAAGTTCTGCAAGTTTATCTCTGCGGATTTGCAAAATTTCATTGAGCGAAAGCTCGGGTGCCTGTGAATTATTTTGATTACTCATTTTTATCTCCGATTATTTGATTATCTCGAGGATTTTGATATTCAGAATACCTGCAGGAACCTCAACAGAAATAACCTCGTCACTTGGCTTTTTGCCAACGAGATGCATACCGATGGGGCTGTCTTCTGACACCATCTGAATTTCACGGTCTTCAACATTTGAGCTTGTAACATCGTATGAGTTTACGATCTCAACTGTTTTTTCCTCGTTGCGGTCAACAAAAAGAATTTTAACAACAGAGCCATGACGGATTTTATCAGATGACATACCAAGAGTATCATCGACAATAACTGCAACCTTGAGTGTTTGCTCAAGCTCGGCAATTTTTGCTTCGATCATCGCCTGCTCATTTTTAGCTTCATCATATTCGCTGTTTTCGGAAAGGTCTCCGTCTGCACGGGCAACCTTGATTTTTTCAGCAATTTCTTTACGCTTTACAGTACGCAGATCTAAAAGTTCTTTTTCTATTTTCTCCTTACCCTCGAGAGTAAGCTTAACTACTTTTTCGTTGTTTTTTTCTTTAGCCATTGTAAATCTCCTTCAAAGGCCTATATTTTTCAAAGCGACCCCAGATAAATCTGAAGTCGCTTTTTATGTGAGAAATTACTTTGTCATGCTTGCAACTTCTGCTGCAAAATCGTCCTGTCTCTTTTCAAGACCTTCACCCTTTTCGTAAGTTACAAACTTAACGAGTTTTATAGCAAAGCCAAAGTCTTTTGCAGACTGGTTGATATACTGCTCAACTGACATTTTGTTATCCTTAACATAAGCCTGTTTGAGCAAGCAATTTTCCTGATAGTATTTATTGATTTTACCCATAACCATCTTTTCGATGACCTGCTCGGGTTTATTAGCTGATTTGGGATCGTTTTTGATCTGTGCGATAAGAATGTTCTTTTCGCTCTCAACAACTGATGCGGGAACCTCTTCAGGACAAAGATAATCAGGAGTCATAGCAACAACCTGCATGCAGATGTTTTTACCAAGCTCCTGGAACTCTGCGCTTGCAGCGTTCTCTGTTTCAAACTGAGCAACACAAGCTGCGCTACCACCACCGTGTGTGTAGCTAACAAGATCACCCTCAAGACGCTCAAAACGGCGGATTTTCATATTTTCACCAATCTTGAGAATCTTTTCACGAAGAACATCCTCAACAGTGTCTGTTGTATCTTCAAACTTGCAAGCAAGAAGTTCTTCAACTGTTGCGGGGTTATAGTCAACAACTGCCTTTGCAGCGCCTTTAACGAGAGCCTGGAACTCAGCGTTTTTAGCAACAAAGTCAGTTTCTGAGTTTACTTCGATGATAGCACCAACTTTTTTATCGTTATCGATAAGAACGTGTACCATACCGTCAGCAGCGATTCTGCCTGCTTTTTTGGTCTGAGCTGCAAGGCCCTTTTCGCGAAGGATCTCAACTGCCTTTTCAGCGTTACCGTCAGCCTCTGTAAGAGCTTTTTTACAATCCATCATACCGCAGCCTGTTTTTTCACGAAGAGCTGCAACGTCTTTTGCTGTAAAATTCATTTATATTTCCTCCTAAAGATTTAGATTATTCTGCTGTTTCTTCTGCAGGAGCTTCTGTTTCTTCTGCAAACTGCTCGCCCTGTTTACCTTCAAGAATTGCGTTAGCCATTGTTTCTGCAATGAGTTTAACTGCGCGGATAGCGTCGTCGTTACCGGGGATGGGGTAATCAACCTCATCCGGATCACAGTTGGTATCAACGATAGCGATTACCGGAATACCGAGAGCGTGTGCCTCTGAAATAGCGATTTTTTCTTTTTTGGGGTCTACTACGAACATTGCAGCAGGAGATGATTTCATCTCTTTGATACCGCCGTAGTTCTTTTCAAGAATTTCCTTCTCGTGAACGAGCTTGAGAACTTCTTTCTTGGGGAGAAGATCAAATGTGCCGTCTTCTTCCATCTTTTCGATCTGGCAAAGTCTCTGGATGCTCTTTCTGATTGTTTTGAAGTTTGTGAGCATACCGCCGGGCCATCTTTCGCTAACGTAGTACATACCTACGCGCTGAGCCTCTTCACGAATTGAATCCTGTGCCTGCTTCTTTGTACCAACAAAGAGGATCTCGCCGCCTTCGGCTGCAACATCACGAACAAACATATAAGCTTCTTCGATTTTTTTAACTGTTTTCTGGAGATCGATAATATAAATACCGTTTCTCTCTGTAAAGATGTACTCCGCCATTTTAGGATTCCATCTTCTTGTTTGATGTCCGAAATGAACACCGGCCTCTAATAATTGTTTCATTGAAACTACTGACATTTTTTATGTCCTCCTTTTTAAGTTTATACCTCCATACAGACGCATATTCACCAAACAGCTAAAGGCGCAGCTGCAACTATGGCGCAAATCCGTATGTGCGTATTACAATCACGCATTATAGCATATTAATATATTAATTGCAATAGTTTTTTATAAAAAAATTTAAAAACGGCACGCTTTTACGCACCGTTTAAAAATTACATATTTTCTTTGAAATGGTCGCCTGTACTCTCGATATCACGAAGCATAAATTCAAGATACTGACCGAAGTCGTTAAGGTATCTCTGAATGCTTCCGATTCTTGAATCGAGCTCGCTTTTTGAAGCAAGAACATTACTCTTCATCTCTTCAAAATCAGCATGCATTTTTGTATACTTATCAAGTGTGTCAGTCAAAAGATCGTTGGATTTTTTCTCGGCATCGGCGTAAATCTCGGTTGCATCTGATTTTGCTTTTATCATAAGCTCGGTAAGAATTTCCTTCTGCGAATCATACATTTCGGCTTTTTCACGATAGATCTCAAATTTCTGCTTATCTTCGGCAACACACTGTTCGATAACAGCCTTATATTTTTCTTCTAGCGACGCAGTAATCTCTTTTGTAAGCTGAAGCTCAAGCTCTTCACGCACGGTTGCACGAATTGCTTCCATTTCTTCATCAGTAAGCTCACGCGCAGACTGCTCCGCTGTCTGTGTTTCATCAAGCTCCTGTTTATATTTTGCAAGCTGACTTTCTGCTGAATCAAGCTCGGCTTTTAATGCTTCCATCTGGGTATTGAGCGATAAAATATACTCAGCAACCTCTGATTTTTTGTAACCACGAAATTCTGTTTTAAAAATTTCATTTGCGCTCATTTTCTGTCCCTCCGAAAATTAATCTATAATATTATAACATCGGTCGGACAAAAAAGCAACAGTTTTTAATATTTGAGAATATCGGGAACACCGTTTTTGAAAACAACGGCGTCTTTTGTGAGCTCGATGTTTTCAAATTCCACATCAAAAAGCTCGGAAAAATCGTCATTTTCAATGAACGGACTGATTATTGCGCCATCAATAGCAATACCGCCTACCGACACCGAATCAACGCCAAGCTGTGCGCGTCCGTCAGAGTTTTTCACTGTACCGTCCACAGATATAGTTTTATTTTCAAGCGTCGATATTACGGCTTTGTATTTTTCAAGCTCGGGGTAAGTCTTAACAAGCCTTTTCGCATCAGATATTTTTGCGCTTATTGATATTTTATTTTCATCGAGTTCAACTGTTACGTCATTCAAAAATTCATCGTATGAGAAAATATTTCTGGCAAGCTCTGTTATCTGGTCCTCGGTAAACATAACCGCACCTACATTATCCTGCGGTTCATAGTATTCTTCTTTAATATTGCTTTCTGTCTTTTCGTTTTCGACAGTATCACTGTTTATCGGATTTTGCGGCTTCATAAAGCTCAAAAAAACAAAAACCGACGTTGCAATTGCAACAAGTGAAACCGTAAATGACAAAAGCCACAATCCTTTATAACCTTTCAAGCGTTACATCTCCTTTATATGATAAGTATGTAACATATTGGCTATTTTATAATTATTATTGAAAAAAAGAATATTGTATTATATAATATTTGATGAGGTGATAATAATGAAAAAGAACTTAATTATTACTGTTCTTTGTGTAATAGTAGCGATAGTTTTAACCGTAACTTTAATTTTGTTTGTTAAAACTCTTGGCAAACAAAAGAATAACGACAACAACGAGCAGGCAGAAAATGCTCCGACAACCGAAATCGACGGTGAGCAAACATCAGAGCCAAGTATCGGCGAATCAGACAACGAAGAAACTCCTGACACAAATGTCAGCACCGAATCGGGTGACACACCGGTATCAAACGAGACGACCGAGCCTGACGCTGATACAAACGAGACTTACCCGCCCGAAACAATTGTACAAAAGCCGCCTGTCACAAACAACACAGAAGACCAAAACACAGGCAGTAGCGTTCAACCCGAAACACCTACACCCGAAATCATTCCCGAAAATGTCAGTGAAAGCTATAAGGATTTTTCACTCACAAAGGGTATGGATGCAAAGACCGCTTATGAATATCTTAATTCATTTTTAAGCTCCAAATACTCTATACTTACAAATAAGCAAAACAAGGTATCCTCCGACTACGCGCCGACTGACCTCATTGTACCGTCGGGATGTCAGTACCAGATGGAAAGAGTTGCGGCAAATGCGCTTGTCGAGCTGCTTTCAGATGCTAAAAGTAACGGAATCTATGACCTTGTTTTATACTCGGGCTACAGAACCTATGCTTCACAAAAGAATAAATACGAAACGCGGACGAACAAATATCTGAATCAAGGGTATTCACAGGCTGATGCAGAGGCAAAAGCCGGCGAATACATTGCACCTCCAGGTGCAAGCGAGCATCACACAGGACTTGCAGCCGATGTTTGTTCATCGACAATTGTAAATAAATACGGATATTTATCCGACGAGTTTGACACTACCAGATCATATCAATGGATGAAAAACAACTGTGCACAGTACGGTTTTATCATCCGTTACCAGAAAGGCAAAGAGAGCATTACAGGTTATTCCTATGAGCCGTGGCACCTTCGTTACCTTGGCAAAGATCACGCCGTTGCCTGCACAGCACTTGGAATTACCTACGAGGAGTATCATGCTCTGCTTATAAAGTATCGCGACCAGGCAAAAGCTGAAGCAGGAGTATAAAACCAAATTATATTCAAATAATAAATCACGAGGTGAACACTCGTGATTTTTATTATATTAAGATGTATTATACTTTATTTTTCGGTAACAATTGCGGTCAGAATAATGGGCAAACGGCAAATCGGCGAACTACAGCCGTGTGAGTTGGTAATTACAATTCTGATATCAGAGCTTGCGTCAATGCCGATACAGGACACGAATATGCCCATTATTTACGGCATACTGCCGATAATCACGCTTGCGGCGCTTGAAATTGCAGTATCAACTGTAACACTAAAGTCAATTAAATTCAGACATCTTTTGTACGGAAAGCCAATAACCATCATACGTGACGGAAAAATCGACCAAAAAGAGATGGCGCGAGCAAGAATGACAATTGATGACCTGGTCGAAGCGATGCGAACAGAAGGGATAACCAACATACGTGACATAGGGCTTGCAGTGCTCGAAACAAACGGAAACGTCAGCGTTATTGACAAGCAAAACACCGATATTTCCGAAATCATTATTTCTGATGAGGTTTTTGACAAGGATGTGCTCAACAGATTAAAGCTTTCGGAAAAAGAGGTATTGAAAGCTATAAAAGTCAAATCAACAGACGGAATCTTTTTGGTGACGCGCGAAAAGGACGGCAAATATTACACAGTACGAAAGGTAAAGCAATGAAACGAGGAATTGTTTTTTTAACTATACTTTGTTCCCTGCTCACTGCGGTTGTGGCATCGGAATACTTTTATTCAAAAAACCTGAAGATGAATACAGAAAAAATACTGTCAGAATACGAGACTTCAGAAGATTTTTTGAGTTGCGCCGACAGGTTAAGCACACTTATGAGAGACAGAAAAATTGTAAACAGGCTGTTTTACTCAAGAGATACCGCAGAGAAAATTACAAGTGAAATCGAAAAGCTTAAGGTTTATGCCAAAGAGCAAAACAAAGTCGATGCAAAAGCACAGCTCGAAAACATAAAGTTTTTATATGAAACGCTTTACCGTTTTAACGCAAATGCCTCTTGATGCATAAGATAAAGTAGTAAAGGGGTGGTCGACGGTGAAAATAAATATTTTCAAAGCCGCCGGGCTTGCCTTTGTGTGCTTCGGCGCAGGCATTATTATACAAATATTTATTCCGAATATTTTTATTGTTATAATGCTTGCGACAGCAATACTGTTGGCAGGGCTACTGTTACTTAAATTTTGAAAGAGAGTGAGTTTTTTGAAGGTTGTTGTTATTAAGCCCCCGAAATTGATTGCAGGAATGCTTAAACGGTTTTTTAAAATACATAACAATTAAAAAAGTCAGGGCACACTGTCAAAAGTATGCCCTGATTTAATTTTTTAACTAATTTGCTTTTGAATTTTCGGCGATTTCAATTAATTCACGCTCTAATTGTATATCGTTTGGATAGGGATATAACTTTGCACACTTTTCAAATTGCGTGATAATTTTTTTCGTTTTTTCAGCATCTTTATAGAAAAGCAATGCAAGAGCATATTCTGTACGCAGCACCGATGGAAAAGTTTTCATTGCTTTCATAAATTTCTTTTGTTGTTTAGAGAGCATAGCTTCAATCACTTCACTGCGATTATCGCTAATCAGTTCCACATAAATACGGTCGCAAATCAATAAATTGCGGTGAACCCCTATAATGCCGCTATCAATTTCGAGCAGATGTTTCATTAGATCATCAGCTTTTTCAAATCTTTTTTCATCCATTAACCGATTGCAAGCAAATACACCTCGGGCCGCCATCATACTGTTTTTCATATCATCATCCGATGGAACTGCAAACCACTCTGCCGGCATATCCTTAAGGCAAACGCCTTTTGCTGTTTGCTCAGCTATTTTTAGCTGCAGCCAGAAGGCTTCCAATGTCTCAGGACTCTTTGATATTGATAATGTATTGTAGCCGTCATTGTCGACATTCTCCGTTTTCAGCGGAATACCATTTATAAGCGCAATCATAATTCCGGAAACAGCAAACAAAAGAACAACTAATGCAATCAAAGAAGGTTGCGGGCAAAGAAAAAATACGACTGTGAATATTACAGAGAAAATTACATTCATAAAGCATCCGCCGAGATTAAATAAGACAAACGGAATTTTGCCATCAACTAAATCAGGTGGTGACATAAGACATTGTCCGACTGTGCCAGCAACAGTTAGATTTTTGAATTTGATTTTACCATTTTCCTTCACCCACATAAATGAGAGGATACGAAAAGAACTGAACTCATATCCAGAAAGTAAGCCAAACACAAGATGACCTGTTTCGTGAATAATCACTTGAAAAAACACAGCTATGTACATGCCAAAAAATATCAAAGCTATAACAGCAGTTGCTTTTGGAAAGGACCAATCACCCGCAAAGGCGTCAATATAATCAGTAATAAAAGTACCGCAAGCAAGTCCGATTATTATACCAATCACCATTGCCACTATGCCTTTAAATATTGACTTTTTATTCTTATTAGACATTTTTTGAAATCTCCGATCTTACGTATAAAAAGACGGACAGTTTGTCCGTCTTTTTATTATTTAATTGCAGCTTTTGCAGCTTCAACGAGCTTTGTGAATGCAGCAGCGTCTGTTGCAGCGATCTCAGCAAGCATTTTTCTGTTAAGAGTGATGCCTGCAAGCTTGAGGCCGTGCATAAACTGTGAATAGTTGATGTCGTTCATTTTGCATGCAGCAGAGATTCTTGTGATCCAGAGTGAACGGAAATCTCTCTTCTTCTGCTTTCTGCCGATGTATGCGTTTGTAAGTGAACGCATTACTGCCTGGTTGGCAGTACGGAACTGTTTGCTCTTTGCACCATAGAAGCCCTTAGCGAGCTTTAAAATCTTTTTTCTTCTTTTGCGGGTAGTAACCGCACCTTTTACTCTTGCCATACTATGTCAATCCTCCGATTCTTATTTATAAGGAATAAGCTTTTTGATTGCCTTAACGTTTGTCTTATCGGCATAAGCTTCTTTTCTGAGTCCTCTTTTACGCTTGGTGGACTTTTTGTTCAAAATGTGTGATCTGAATGCGTGTGCTCTTTTTACTTTTCCGCCTTTTGTGATTTTAAATCTCTTCTTGGCGCCTGTATGAGTTTTAATTTTACCCATGATTTTTGCCTCCCTTATTATTTCTTGGATTTCAGCGCAGGATTTGGCGCTAAAACCATTATCATATTTCTGCCTTCGATTTTTGCGGGCTTTTCTACTACCGCGTTATCCTCAAGTAACTCTACAAAGCGGTTTGCAATGTCAAAGCCGAGCTCGGTATGAGCAAGTTCCCTGCCCTTATACTTTACAACAACCTTAACCTTGTCGCCGTTTTTGAGAAAACGGAGTGCATGCGACGCTTTTGTCTGGATATCGTGCACATCAATCTTAAGTGTTAACTGTATTTCTTTGATAGAAATAACATTTTGATTTTTGCGTGCTTCTTTTTCTTTTTTTGTCTGTTCGTAGCAATACTTACCGAAGTCGATAATTTTGCATACAGGGGGAACAGCCTTTGGTGCTATTTTAACAAGATCAAGACCCTTGGTCTCGGCAAGTTTGATAGCATCGGCAGTTTTCATAACACCGAGCTGATTGCCCAGGTCGTCTACCACCCTTACTTCCTTATCCTTGATTGCGTCATTAATTAATAAGTTCTTTGCGTTACTACTCTTTGCGTTAATACCCGCGCACCTCCAAAAGCAAAATAAAAACAAAAAACGAGCATAAAATGCCCGCCTCAAAAATATCTAACTATACATAAAAAACGCATAGTCACAATATTAACCATAGTCGCCATATGCGCTGTGGTGAGAACGAACACTGTTCCGCTTCTTTTTGCCTATACATCTTAACACTTATTATTCCGCTTGTCAACAAAAAAATTAAAAAAAATCAAAAAAGTATTTACAAATCGTTTTTTGTATTGTATAATAGTCAACGTTGCTGATGTAGCTCAGTCGGTAGAGTACATCCTTGGTAAGGATGGGGTCGGCAGTTCAAATCTGCTCATCAGCTCCAAAAACTCGTAAGCATAATGCTTACGAGTTTTTTATTTTTCTGTATACTTTTGAAAGCTCGCGTGCAAACGCCTCTGCACTATAGTTTTTCAAAAAGCAGTTTCTGCCGTTTTGAGCTATTTCTTTTGATTTTTCCCGGTCGTTATATAAACCAAGTATCGCCTTTGAAAAAGCATTGGCGTCACCTATGTTACACATAAGCGTTGTTTTTCCGTCCGTTGCAATCTCGGCAAAGCCGTCTGCGTTGCTTGTGACCGACGGAAGACCCGCACTCCAGCTCTCAACAAGCGAAAGCCCGAAGCTTTCATATTTTGATGCAATAAAATACAGATCCATTGCTCTGTATGCGCGCTCGGGGTCATAGACCGCGCCTGCAAACACGCATTTATTATAGATGCCGAGTTTTTTTGCAAGGGATTTCATATCATCAAGGGTTTTACCGTCGCCGCATAACAAAAACGCAATTTTGTCGCATTCATCACACACCTTTTTTGCCGCAAACAAAAACGTTTCATAATCCTTTTCGGGTGAAAAGCGAGCAACACAGCCAACGACGAATTTTGACGGGTCAATACCAAAGCTGATTTTGCTTTTTGCGTGAAGGTCTGACGAGGGAACGCCTATGTCCCCCACCCCGTTTTTAACGGTATAGATTTTATTTTTATTAAACCCAAGATCAATAAGATTCTGATATGCCGCATCAGACACAGCTATTGCATAGCCGCCCATAGCGCGATAAAGAAGTTTATTCAGGCAGCCTTTTACACCTGTGCCGGCATACGACAGCGTGTGCTTGGTAAAAACACATTTACACACACCGCGGGCCGCAATTCTCGCAGACGCGCTTCCGTGTGCATGAACAATATCATAGCCGCCAGATTTAATTATTTTTTTAATAACACCGACAGAACCAAAATCGAGTGACTTATCGGGAGTGATGTCTGCCTCTATAATTTCAACACCGGTGTGACGCATAATGTTTACGGCGGACGAGCCCTTTGGCAAAACTACCGTTTGCAAAACCTGTTTACTGTCGCAGTATTCAAGGCAGGTTGCAACATACGTTCCCGCGCCGCCGATATTTGAATCTGTCAAAACGTGAAGTACCTTAATCATTGCCGCCTCACTCAAACTGTTTATTATACGGAAGTTCTTCCTTATATTTATATAAGAGAACAACAGAACCCGCCGCAAGAAGCATCATTATCACAGATATAATCACGATTGCAACTGTACTGATTGCAGAGAGCGCAAACAAAAATACCGCAATCATTATATGCTCACAAAGAGCAGTTATGGTATATACAATAAAAGTGCTTGTCTTTTTATAAGGAAGCGTTGCGTGCTGTGTCATAAACTCTGCAATAATAAGGCAAAGGGCGGTATATGCCGCAAAAATAAGCACAACAAGTACAATTGCCGAAGGTGAAGCAAAGGATGAGATAACAGTGCCGTCTTTGAAAAAGAGCGCATTTTCATCAAAGGCTTCAAGCGTCGAGCGGCTTGATGCCGACAGAAGCATAAAAAACATAAACAGCGAATAAATGCCGACCAGCAAAGCACCGCAGATGCCGTAGCCCGCAAGAAACGACTCGCCTTCATTAAGTTTTTGTTTGTTAAAGTATACCGCGTTCAGAATAAAGAAACGCAGTGCACTGACCGCCGCAAAAAAGAGCAGTGCAACAGACAGCTTATAAAAAAGCTCGGGAAATATTGCGCTCATATATGTGTTCGTCTCTTCGGAGAAAGCATACATAAGCAATAAAAACATTAAAATAAGCATTACTATAAAACCGAGCGCTCCGAAAAGCATATGTAACGGCGACAGCTTTTTTTTACGGAGTTTAAAAGCAAAAAAGACACCAATAACTGCCGCAACCGCCATCAAGACACCGAGGGCATAAAAAATCAAGGATTTTGTAATCATATCATTCACCTGTCTTCTGACGCTTTTTTATAATTTTATTGCCGTTTTTAAGAAACACCGCGCTGATGACAAACGCAAATACAAAGATTAAAACAGATACGATGTACATAAGAACGGGAGAGCCTACACAGAATATAACTGCTATCCAGAAGATATAATAAACAGATGAAATGGCATAAGCCGCGCCTCTCGAACCAAGCTTTAACGCTTTTTCAGCGGCAAATGACAAAACGGTGTACATAGCACCTGTAACAGTTATTATAATGCCGGAAAAAATTGCATAGCCCGCGGTCATTTCATAGTTATCAAAAAAGTTGAGTGCCACAAAGATAACACCGCTTTGTGCAAGGATAACACCCGAAGAAAACGCCACCGACGAAAGCTCGGTGCGTTTTTCTTCTTTGAAAAACTTTTTGAAAGTCATCATTTTAAACGACTCACAGAACACAAACAGAACCGCGATCATAACCGAAAAGATAGTGCCCGCAATAGTCATACCCGACACATCGTCAGAAAAAGTGAGGCCTGCGAGAAAAAATGTATTAAGTGCAACAAAAGCAATCGCTGTTGCCATAAGGCTGCCGAGAAAAGCGCCGAAGCCATAGGCAATTGCATCATAGGCATATGATTTTCTGTTTTTTGAAATGACAAAAAACAAAATTGCGGCTATTGGTATAATAAGACCGAAAGGAAACTCCAATAATGTGAAATAGTTAAAGCCCATTTTATTTCTCCTTAAGCTTTGCTGAAGTGAGTGTATTTTGCATTAGCATTGCAATAGTCATAGGCCCTACACCGCCGGGGACAGGTGTGATAAACGATGCCTTTTTGGAAACGTTTTCAAAATCGACATCACCGCAAAGCTTACCGTTTTCGTTACGGTTAATACCGACATCAACAACAACCGCGCCATCCTTTACCATATCAGCAGTAACAAAGCCCGCTCTTCCGACTGCCGCAACAACGATATCCGCCTGCGACACCATATCCTTTAAATTTTGTGTGCGGGAATGACAGATTGTGACGGTAGCATTTGCGTGAAGCATAAGCATTGACATAGGTTTGCCGACAATATTGCTTCTGCCGATTACAACGCAGTGCTTGCCTGCAACTTCGATATTATAATACTTTAAAAGTTCCATAACACCGGCAGGTGTACAAGGTAAAAAATCAAAATCACCCGTCATTATTTTGCCCACATTTACAGGATTAAATGCATCAACATCCTTTGACGGAATAATACGTTCAATAACGGCTGTTTCATCAATATGCTTGGGTAGCGGCATCTGAACCAGAATACCATGGATATCGTTATTGGCATTGAGCTCGTCAATGAGTTTTAAAAGCTCGTCCTGCGTTGTGGCTTCAGAAAGTTCAAAGCTTTTTGAATTGAAGCCGCAAAACTCACACGCTTTTTTCTTGTTATTCACATATACCTGCGATGCAGGGTCGTTACCGACAAGGACAACGGCAAG
>JAZQDN010000060.1:0-9950 GCA_045546815.1 Eubacteriales bacterium | reverse complement strand
AAAAAAATTATAAATATTAATTGTTATTTTTACTTATTAACTATGGAAAAATATAAATAAATGTTGTATAATGATTATGATTATACAAAAGAGGTTAATAAATGAAAAAATCGTTTTATGAAATACTCGATGCGGCAATAATTTCGACTGTTGCCGTGCTCATCATTTTCACATTTGTTTTCAGAATTTTTGTGGTCCACGGCACGTCAATGGATACAACGCTTGCGGGCGGACAGCGAATCATCGTGTCGGACCTGTTCTATACGCCAAAGCGCGGCGACATCGTCTGCCTTTATTCAGAGGCGGAGGAGCAGGTGCTTGTAAAGCGCGTTATCGCGACCGCGGGACAGACGGTGGATATCGGTGCTGACGGCAGCGTGTACGTCGATAACGTAAAGCTGTCAGAAGAATATATCAGCGGACAGTACACCGCCCCGCACGACGTAAAAATGCCGCACGTTGTGGCGGACGGCTGGGTTTTTGTAATGGGTGATAACCGCGGTGTATCGCTCGACAGCCGTTACTCAATCATCGGCGACATTCCGTGTAACAAGCTTTTCGGCAAAATGCTGTTGCGCCTTAACCCGTTTGGAAAGGTGGACTAAATGGACACACCCGACATAAACATACAGTGGTTTCCCGGTCATATGACCAAAACCCGAAGATATATCGAAAAAAACATCTCGCTTGTCGATATCGTGGCAGAGACGGTGGATGCGCGCTGTATCCGCGCCTCGCAAAACCCCGATTTTGACAGACTGCTCGCGGGTAAGCCGCGGCTTATGATAATCACCAAGACCGACCTTGCCGACCCGGGTGTCACGTCACGCTGGATAAACTATTTCAGGGCGCAGGGTCGCGAGTGCGTGCTTGTAAACCTTGTCAACAAAAAAGGCGTTAACGAAATTTTACCTGCCGTGCGCTCAGCCCTTGCTGACAAAATTCAGAAATATGCCGATAAGGGTATGAAAAAAACGATAAGAATGATGATTGCGGGCGTGCCCAACTCGGGCAAGAGCACGCTCATCAACTCGCTTTGCGGCAAGCGCGCTGTCGTTGCCGAGGACAGACCCGGTGTTACCCGCGGCGGACAGTGGGTGACACTTTCTGGCGATATCGAGCTGCTTGACACCCCCGGCATTTTGTGGAATAAATTTACTGACGTGCGCGTTGGGCTCAACCTTGCCTTTACGGGCGCTGTCAAGGACGACGTTGTCGATATCGAAACGCTCGCACTCGAGCTTATAAAAACGCTGTCGGTAAGCTACCCCGATAGCTTTAAGGACCGCTTCGGGCTTGACATTTGCGATATGGAGCCGCTCGAGATTTACGAGGGCATCTGTAAAAGACGCGGCTTTATCGTCCGCGGCGGCGACTACGACTATGAGCGCTGCGCAAAAATTCTTGTTGACGAGTTTCGCGCAGGCAAGCTCGGCAGAATATCGCTTGAGGTGCCGAATGCTTGAATTTATAATTGAAAACGAGGAAAAGGCAAAGGGCAACACCGTTATCTGCGGCGTTGACGAGGCGGGTCGCGGCTGTCTTTGCGGCTCGGTGTACGCCGCGGCGGTCATCCTGCCCGACGGCTTTTGCCACCCCGACCTTAACGACAGTAAAAAGCTGTCGACAAAAAAACGCGACCTGCTTTTTGACTATATAACACAAAACGCCCTTTCGTACAGCATAGCGTTCGCGACGGTCGATGAGATCGAAAAGATAAACATCTTAAACGCCGCAATGCTCGCAATGAAGCGGGCGATCGCGGGGCTTGACACCCCCGTTGACATAGCGCTTATTGACGGCAACATCGCGCGTGATTTTACCTGTAACACCCGCACCGTTGTCAAGGGCGACAGCATAAGCCCCTCAATTGCCGCCGCGTCCATTCTTGCAAAGGTGGAAAGGGACAGATACATATGCGAGCTGTCGGAGCGCTACCCCGAGTACTGCTTTGACAAGCATAAGGGCTATGCCACAAAGGTGCATATTGACGCTATACGCAAATACGGTCCGTGCGATATCCATCGCCCGTCCTTTTTAAAAAAGATATGATGCGGCTCGGCAGAATGGGGGAGAGCCTTGCGTGCGCGTGGCTTACCCTTCACGGCTATGAGATAGTCGAGCGCAACTACCGCTCCCGCTTTGGCGAGATCGATATTATCGCAAACCGCCGCGGCACGCTGTATTTTATCGAGGTAAAGACGCGTGAGCGCGGGATGATAGCGCCGCCCTCGTCGGCAGTCGACCTCTATAAACAGCAAAAAATCATAAAAACTGCGGCGCAGTATATGACCTATAACGAGGCCGACGACTACAGCTTTGACGTTGTCGAGGTTGTGAAATCGGGACTTTTTTATAAAATAAATTTTATCAGAAACGCTTTTGAATTATAGGAAGGAAAGAGAAAAAATGAACTACGTAAGTACACGAAACAGCGGCATAAAGCTCACCTCTGCCGAGGCGATAATCCGCGGTCTGTCAGCAGACGGCGGTCTGTTTATGCCAAACAGCATCCCCGCACTGTCGCAAGACGAGATAAACGCGCTTGTTGCAATGGATTATAAGTCACGCGCAAAGCTCGTTTTGTCAAAGTTTTTGACCGACTATACAGATGCCGAGCTCGATGACTGCATAAACGGCGCGTACACTGACAAAAAATTCGGCAGCCACCCCGCGCCCGTCAAAAAGCTCGATGACAAAAACTATGTGCTCGAGCTGTGGCACGGTCCCACCTGCGCGTTTAAGGATATGGCGCTTCAGCTTATGCCGAGACTCCTTGTGACCGCCATCAAAAAATCGGGCAGTGAAAACACAACCGTCATCCTCGTTGCAACATCGGGCGACACCGGTAAAGCGGCGCTTGAGGGCTTTTGTGACGTTGATAAAACCAAAATCCTTGTGTTCTATCCCGCACACGGCGTAAGCGAGGTTCAGCGTAAGCAGATGAACTCGCAGGCAGGCGATAATACAGGTGTCATCGGTCTTGAGGGCAACTTTGACGACTGCCAGAGCGGTGTTAAGAAAATCTTTTCCGACCCCGCCGTTGCAAAAAATCTTGAGGACAACAAAATGGCGTTTTCGAGCGCAAACTCGATCAACTGGGGCAGACTTGTGCCGCAGATCGTTTACTATTTTTCTGCCTATGCCGATATGGTGGCATCGGGCGATATTAAAATGGGCGACAAGGTCGATTTTGTTGTTCCCACGGGTAACTTCGGCGATATCCTCGCAGGCTTTATTGCCAAAAAAATGGGCCTTGCGGTAAACCGCCTCATCTGTGCGTCCAACACCAATAAGGTGCTCACCGACTTTATAAAGACAGGCGTTTACGACAAAAACCGTGACTTTTTCACAACCATCTCACCGTCAATGGATATACTTATTTCGAGCAACCTCGAAAGACTTCTGTTTATTATGTCGGGCTACGATTCACAAAAGGTGTCAGCGCTTATGTCCGACCTTAACGAAAAGGGCAGATACGAAATAGACGCCGACCTTCTTGAAGCTGTTAAAGCCGAGTTTGACGGCGGCTACGCTGATGAAAAGCAGACGCTTTTGGCTATCGGTAAGGCTTATGAAAAATATAACTATGTAATGGACCCGCACACCGCTGTTGCCTACAGCGTGTCAGAGGAGATACCCGCTGACTGCCCGCGCGTTATCCTGTCAACAGCAAGCCCCTATAAATTCCCCGCAAGCGTAATTTCGGGTATCGGGGGCGACGCAAAGACCGATAACGAGTTTGAGCTGTTTGAGCGCCTTAACAAAATGACGGGTATGGCTGTCCCCGAGTCGCTTGCAAGCCTTGAAAAAGCGCCTGTCCGCTTTAAAGAAGTTTGTCAAAAAGACGAGATGACAAAATCAGTTTACGAATTTTTGGGTATATAATCGTAGGGGCGGCCACTTACCGTCCGCCTAATTTGTAAAAATAAAAAAAGAGCGATGATTACCGCTCTTTTTGAAAGGAATTTAGTTCTTTCTGTATGTCGAGCAAAAGCTCACATCTTCCTTTGAATCGCAGCTGCAGCTCTTGCAGTTGCACACCTCGATCTGTGCTGCTGTGCACTTGTTGTCCATTGAATGATAATGGCAGTCAGTTACCTTGCACATAACACCTTGCAATTTGTTTTCCATTCGTTTTCAACTCCTTTCATAACTTATTGTTGACGGCGGAAAACATAATATCCCAGGAAATTTTTAGGAGAAATCACCGCCTATGTCAGTTTATGTAATCGGCGATACCCACCTGTCGCAATCGGTCGATAAACCGATGGACATCTTTGGCGGCAGATGGGAAAACTACACACAAAAGCTTTGCAAAAATTGGCGCGACACGGTGTGCGAGGGCGACACCGTCGTTATCGCGGGCGATTTTTCGTGGGCAATGTCGCTTGACGACGCGCTCGCCGACTTTAAGCTTGTCGACGCGCTCCCCGGTAAAAAGCTGCTGCTAAAGGGTAACCACGACTACTGGTGGGACACCGTTTCAAAAATGAGAAAATTTCTGGCGCAAAACGGCATAACAACGATCGACTTTATTTTCAATAACAGCTATGAGTGCGATTGTCTGCAGCTCTGCGGCACTCGCGGATGGATGCTCGAATCCACATCCGCCACCCAAAACGATAAAAAGATAATCGCGCGTGAGTGCGGCAGACTTGAGCGCTCGCTTGCGTCTTCCGGTGAGGGTGAGCGTGTCGTGTTTTTACACTACCCGCCCGTCTATAACGGCATCGCCGCGCCCGAGTTTATCGAAATTATGCAAAAGTACGGCGTAAACCGCTGTTACTACGGTCACCTGCACGGCATTTCGATCAAAAACGCCGATGAAGGACAGCATTTCGGCATAAACTTTTGCCTTGTTTCTGCCGATGCTATTGACTTTTTGCCAATTAATATATAAAATATTATGGTTAATATATTGGATTATATTGGAGGTACAATCTAATGAACTTAAAGGAAAACAAAAAAACAGACAAAAACACTGTTGAGCTTGTTGTCGAGGTAAAAGGCGACGAGTTCAGAAAAGCAGTAGACAACGCATTTAAGAAAAACCTTTCAAAAATGCAGGTTCCCGGCTTCCGTAAGGGCAAGGCTCCCAGAAAAATGGTTGAAAAGCTCTACGGCGAGGGCGTGTTCTATGATGATGCAGTAAACGCACTTTACCCCGCAGCATACGACGCTGCTGTTAAAGAAGCAGGCATTGAGCCTATCGACAACCCCGAGCTCGAGATCCTTGCAATCGATGCAGACGGCTTTGAGTTCAAGGCAACCGTTACAGTAAAGCCTGAGGTTGAGGTTAAAGATTATAAGGGCATAAAAGTAACAAAGAATGTCTATAATGTAACAGAAACAATGGTTAAGGCTGAAATTGAGAGCCTTCGCAACCAGAACAAGAGAATCGCAGAGGTTGAGCGTGAGTCAAAGGCTGACGACACAGTAAACATCGACTACTGCGGCAGCGTTGACGGCGTTGAGTTTGACGGCGGCAAGGCAGAGGGCTATGACCTCGTTCTCGGTTCAAACACCTTCATCCCCGGCTTTGAGGACCAGCTTATCGGCAAAAAGGCAGGCGATGAGTGTGACGTAAACGTTACCTTCCCCGAGGAGTACCACGCTGAAGACCTCAAGGGCAAGGCTGCAGTATTCAAGGTAAAGGTTAACGCTGTTAAAGAGACAATTTTACCCGAGGCTGACGACGAGCTTGCAAAGGACGTAAGTGAATTTGACACACTCGCAGAGCTTAAAGCTGACATCAAGAAAAAGCTTAAGGAGCAAAAGGCACAGCAGTCAGAGGCTGAGATGGAGAACGCTCTTATCGAGGCACTTGTTGCAAACACCGACGTTGAAATTCCCCAGGTTATGATAGATAACAAGGTTAATATGATGATGAGCGAGTTCGAGAGCCGCCTTGCAGGCAGTGGCATCGACCTCAAAACCTACGTTCAGTACATGGGCACCGACCTTGACTCGTTCAAGAAAAACTACGAGCCCGAGGCACAAAAGCAGGTTAAGACCCGCCTTGCACTCGAAAAGGTTGCAAGCCTTGAGGGCATCGTTGTTGCGCAGGAGGACATCGAAAAAGAGTATCAGACAATTGCTGACGCTTACAAAATGCCGCTTGAGCAGGTTAAAATGTACATTCCCGCAAGCGAGCTTTCAATGGACGTTGCAGTAGGCAAGGCAGTTGAGCTTATCAAAAACAACGCAGAGGTTACCGAGGAAAAGGTTTCTGCACGCAAAAAATCAACCACCAAAAAGGCTTCTGAAAAGAAAGACGAAGAAGCAAAATAATTTAAGTTAGGAGCATAATTTAATGAGTTTAGTACCAGTTGTTGTTGAACAAACAAGCCGCGGCGAGCGTTCTTATGATATCTACTCGCGCCTTCTTAACGACCGCATCGTGTTTTTGTCGGAGGAGGTAAACGATGTCACGGCAAGCCTTGTTGTTGCCCAGCTTTTATATCTTGAAGCGCAGGACAGCGAAAAGGACATCAGCTTTTATATCAATTCCCCCGGTGGCTCAATAACTGCAGGTATGGCTATATACGACACGATGAAATACATCAAGTGCGATGTTTCCACCATCTGTATCGGTATGGCGGCGAGCATGGGCGCGTTCTTACTGTCGGCAGGCACCAAGGGCAAGCGCTTTGCTCTTCCTAACAGCGAGATTATGATTCATCAGCCGCTCGGCGGCACACAGGGTCAGGCGACCGATATCCAGATCCACGCCGAGCGCATTATAAAAATCAAGAAAAAACTTAATCAGATGCTGGCAGACGCAACGGGCAAGCCGCTTGAGATAATCGAGCGCGACACCGAACGCGACAACTTTATGTCAGCAGACGAGGCGTGCGAGTACGGCCTCATTGATAAGGTTATCACTTCGAGGTAACAATGGCAGACAATACACAAAATAACGGCACACGCTGTTCGTTCTGCGGTCGCCCCGAAGCCAAAACGCAAAAGCTTATTGCGGGCAAGGAAGCGTTTATCTGCTCTGACTGCGTTGAGCTGTGCGCGCAGATGCTGGGGCTCGATATAGTCGATGACAATGTGTACGACGAGAGCGAGCCGCTCGATATCACAATGCATACGCCGCACGAGATAAAGAGCTACCTTGACGACTATATAATCGGTCAGGACCGCGCAAAAATCGCGCTCAGCGTTGCGGTCTATAACCACTATAAGCGAATTTTGAATCTTGACGATACCGACGACGGCGTTGAAATCCAAAAAAGCAATATCCTGCTTATAGGTCCTACCGGCTCGGGTAAGACCTACCTTGCGCAGACGCTTGCAAAAATACTCGGTGTCCCCTTCGCCATTGCGGATGCTACCACGCTCACAGAGGCGGGCTATGTCGGTGAGGACGTTGAAAATATACTGCTCAAGCTCATTCAGGCGGCGGACTTTGACATTGCAAGGGCTGAAAAGGGCATTATCTATATTGACGAGATCGATAAAATTGCCCGTAAGAGCGAAAATATGTCAATCACGCGTGATGTCAGCGGTGAGGGTGTTCAGCAGGCACTTCTTAAAATTCTTGAAGGCACCGTTTCAAATGTACCTCCACAGGGCGGTCGTAAACACCCCAACCAAGAGTTTATTCACATCGACACCAAAAACATACTGTTTATCTGCGGCGGCTCGTTCGACGGCATACAGAAAAACGTCGAAAAGCGCATAAAGGGTAACGGCGGCATCGGCTTTGGCTCCGAGCTTAAACAAAACGGCAAAAAGTCGCTGTCCGAGATCTATAAAAACGTTGAAAGCTACGATATTGTAAAATACGGTCTTATCCCCGAGATCGTGGGCAGACTTCCTGTGCTTGTCTCACTTGACGAGCTGGATGATAACGCAATGCTTCAGATCCTGACACAGCCAAAAAACGCGATTGTCAAGCAGTATAAAAAGCTGTTTGCCTATGACGATATTGAGCTTGAGTTTGAAGAGGACGCGCTAAAGGAGATCGCGGCACGCACCATTGCAAACAAAACGGGCGCGCGCGGACTTCGTGCTATCATCGAAAAGACGATGCAGAGCGTTATGTACGACGTACCGTCAATGGAAAACGTCAAAAAGGTGATAATTACAAAAGCCTTTGTAAAAGGCGAGGCAGACGTCACCGTAATTACAGAATAATATCAAACAACCTCCAATTTTTTTGGGGGTTGTTATTTTTTTAAAAATAAATGTAACTTTTTACCTCTTTCAATGCATATTTACAAACGTAAGGCAAAAAAAGAAAGCGTATCAACTAAAAAGCGCACAGTCCGAGCTTGCCTCCATCATTGAGGGAGGTGGCTTTGCCGTAGGCAAAGACGGAGGGAGTGGGCAGGAGGGATAAGCTTTTCTTTTTAGCTTTTATGTTAAAAATATGAACATCAAGAAAGAGAGGAATCTATGAAAAAAACACTATCAATTATGCTGATCATTGTGATGCTCGCATCATCGCTTTTGTGTATTGCTCCCGCGGCATCGGCAGCCGAGGACATTTATGAAGAGCCGTGGTTTACCGACGTGCCCGACGGCAAGTGGTACACCGACAGCGTGCGCTTTGTGTACGAGCTTGGGCTGATGGTCGGCACCACCAAGACCGAGTTTTCACCCGATGCCGCCTTTTCGCGCGCAATGCTCGTTACAGTTTTGTGGCGGCTTGAGGGCGAGCCCGAGTACAACGTTATAACCTACAACGACATAAAACCGAATAAGTGGTATACACAGGCGGTGTCGTGGGCGTCGATAAACGGTATCGTGTCGGGCGTCGGCGGCGGTAAGTTCGCACCCGATGACCCCGTCACCCGCGAGCAGATGACCGCGATATTTATGCGCTATGCCGACTACCTCGGTATCGACACGTCGGCGCGCGCCGATATTACGACCTTTTCTGACAGTGACAAGGTCTCAAACTATGCCAGGACAACAATGAAGTGGGCGCTCGGCGTAAACCTCATTTACGGTGTCGGCGGTAACAGACTCGACCCCAAGGGCAACGCCACCCGCGCGCAGTCAGCGGCGATACTTGAGCGCTTTTTGCTTGAGGTAGTGATAGGTGATATCCTGCCCGACGACACACTCCCTGAAGACTGGCTTCCCGGCGACGAGGAGGACTTCCTTCCGCCCGAAATCGAGAGCACAACGCGCTATGACTACGACGAGCAGTACCGCATAACCGACTACGTTACAAACGATAACGTGTCAGTGCCCACTAATGAGCAGGGACTTTCATCGTCAGAGCGCAGGGCAAGCGCACTTACAAAGTACGACTTTGACAAGAGCCCCATCATAAACCGTGACCGTCAGTCAAACCGCGAGGTATTGCCCTCGTTTGACATTGACAGCACAGGCTTTGTCCGCGCAGGCACAAAGCTGTCCGACCTCAAAAACAAAACGCTGTTTTTCTTTACCTCTGACACCTATCCCGCGTGGGAATACCGCAACTCGCGCGGTCAAAGAATCGACGAGTGGCAGTGGTTCAAGGAGCTTAAAAGCGAGCTCGGGCTCAACGTTAAGTACACGGTAAAACAGCACGAGGCATCGACCAATGCCGCCATTCAGTATATGACCGCGGGCAAGCAGTGCGATATTATCTATTCCAACCACTCTATCCTCGCCTTGCAGGCACTCAATATCTCAAAATCGATTGCCGACCTTGTAAGCTACGACGGTGTAAACGCGTCGCCCGGTGTTTGTACAAGGGCAATGGAGCTTACAAAATGGGCGGGCACACCCCGCGTTATCGCGCCGATAGGTGTCGTTGACGTTTTGTGGTATAATCAGACGCTCGCGCAGGAGCTCGGACTTTCCGACCCGCACGTTATGTGGGAAAACGGCGTGTGGACACACAGCAGCTTTAAAAAGTTTATGCTGTCAGCACCCGCAAAAACAAAGGACGGCAGAAAGCTCACCGCGTGGACCTGCTTCCCGACAAATATCTACTTTAC
>JAZQDN010000059.1:0-39253 GCA_045546815.1 Eubacteriales bacterium | reverse complement strand
GGTGTGGTGAGCGAGGATATGGTAAAACCAATGGCGGTTGCCCCCTTTATTTTCCCGATGGCAGACCCCACCCCCGAAATTATGCCCGACCTTGCAAAAAAAGCAGGTGCGCGCATTGTGGGAACGGGTCGGTCCGACTTTCCCAATCAGATCAACAACGTGCTCGCGTTCCCCGGTATTTTCAAGGGCGCGCTTGAGTGCCGTGCATCGTGCATAAACGAGCAGATGAAGGTTGCAACCGCGTTTGCGCTCGCATCGCTCATTCCGGAGGACGAGCTTTCGGAGGATAACATCATCGTTCCCGCGCTTAACAAACGCGTGGCAGATGTTGTTGCCGAGGCTGTTATTAAATGTGCACGTGAAACGGGCGTTGCACGAAAATAATAAAGCAAAAGGAGTTCTTGCGAACTCCTTTTTTATTTGCCTTGACACCATTAAATTCTGCTGATAAAATTAAATTATCCATTCGGGAAAGGAATGATATAATGAAAATTGCATTGATTGCACACGATAAAAAGAAAAATGAAATCATCGAGCTTGCTAAAAAATACAAAGACGTTCTTGCAAAATACGAATTATACGCAACGGGAACTACAGGCACGCTTATCATGGGCGAAACAGGGCTCAAGATCGAGAGAATGAAAAGCGGTCCCAAGGGCGGTGACCAGCAAATCGGTGCTATGCTTGCAGTGGGCGAGCTTGACCTGATTGTTTTTCTGCGTGACCCGCTCACAGCTCAGCCTCACGAGCCCGACGTTTCGGCGCTTCTCCGTCTCGGCGACGTTCAGAAAATCCCGCTTGCCACTAATGTAAACAGTGCAACAATTATGCTGGAGGCTCTCAAAAACGAAAGCTTTTTCAATATGGTAAAGGGCTCAAACCCCGACGATTAATACTTATGAAGATATTTGATTTCCATATGCATACAGCATATGACTTTAACAATAAATCGGGCAACTCGCATGAGTTTTTACGCGAGGCAAAGCAAGCAGGGATTACCCGCTGTGCAGGCTGTGCCATCAATATGGCAAGCAACGGCGCTCCGACAGAAAGCTACGGCGATATTATAAAACATCTGAATAGCCACGCTTATGAAATAGAATCACAGTACCCCGATTTTTATACCGCGGGCATTCACGTTCACCCCGATTTTGTCGATTTATCGTGCGAGCTTATGAAAGCCCATCGCGAGCGCGGCGGACTGCTTGTGGGAGAGCTTGTTTACTATATGATGGGCTATCAGTACGACCATAAGGGCCTGTATGAAATCTTTTCGTATGCCGATAATCTCGGACTTGTAGTGTCTCTACACCCGTCGTCAAAGCGCTACGCCGATATGGAAAAGCTGCTCACGTCATTTCCCAAGCTTAAAATCGTAATTGCCCACCTCGACGGCTACGGGCTTTTTGATAACATTATTGGTTTAATGAAAAAATACCCCAATATGTACACCGACATATCAGCATATGGCGCAAGCCGCGACGGTATGCTCGCCGACGCTGTTGACAAAATCGGCTCGGAGCGGATACTGTTCGGCACCGATTTTCCGGGCTATCAAATACAGCCGTTTATCGACGCCGTGCTGAAATCGGGCTTATCCGACACAGCTATTGATAACATAATGTATAATAATGCAATAAAATTACTAAAAGTAAAATAAACTTTATGTTGACAAATGCCACATAGTAGTATATAATGACAAAAAACATAAATCGCTATGATAGAGGCGCGGTACATCAAAAGTATGCACAAATAAAAAAAGGCAAGTGTTTTTGTGCAAAAAGGGATTACCGCCGAAGCGACATACTGCAACGCCTTTTGTGTATGCTGCTGGGCCGTAGGGGAACACCTTGCGGACTGTCACATTTTTTAATGTGAAGCGCTATCCGTACATATACTGTTTTTGGTATTTTTGGAACCGCTTAACATTAGTGTTTGGCGGTTTTTGTTTTTTAAAAATTTTACTTTTAGGAGAGAAAAAAATGAAAAGAAGAATTATCGCACTTTTACTCGTAATGGTACTTGCATTTGCAATGGTATCATGCTCAAAGAGCTCAGGCTCAGGCGTTGAGGACGGCGTCCTCACAGTTGCTATGGAGTGTGCTTATGCACCTTACAACTGGACACAGTCAGACGACTCAAACGGCGCTGTTCCGATCAAGGACTCATCAGACTACGCAAACGGCTATGACGTTATGATGGCAAAGAAGATTTGCGAAGCTAACGGTTGGGAGCTTGAGATCGTTCGTCTTGACTGGGATTCACTCGTACCCGCAGTACAGTCAGGCACAGTTGACGCTGTTATCGCAGGTCAGTCAATGACACCTGATCGTGAGGAGCAGGTTGACTTTGCAGGTCCTTACCTCTACGCTTCAATCGTTTGCCTTGTTAAAAACGATTCAAAGTTTGCAAACGCAACAAAGCTTTCTGACCTTGCAGGTGGTTCATGTACGTCACAGCTCGGCACAATCTGGTACGACACCTGCCTTCCCCAAATCGAAGGTGCAAAGATCGAGACTGCAAAGGAAACAGCTCCCGCAATGCTTATGGCACTTGAATCGGGCACAGTTGACTTTGTATGTACAGATATGCCCACAGCACAGGGCGCAGTTATCGCATACCCCGATATGAAGATTCTCACATTTGAGGGTGAAAACGGCTTTGAGGTTGCTGAAAGTGACATCAACATCGGTATTTCTGTTCAGGAGGGCAACACCGCTCTTAAAGACGCTATCGACAGCGTTCTTAAAGATATGACCGCTGACGACTTCAACAAAATTATGGGAGAGGCAACAAAGGTTCAGCCTATCGGTGATTAATTTATAATATGGACAAGTTTGTAAAGCTTGGACAGGAGATCATTGCTCTTTTAAAAGAATATCTGCCGCAATATCTTACAGGCGCACAAAAAACAATCGAGCTTGCAGTTGTTGCAACGTTTATTGGTTGCATTATAGGCCTTCTTTGCGGTATTTTGCAGACCATCCCCTGTTCAAAAAAAGATAATATTGTAAAACGCGGTGCAATTTACACACTCCGTGGTATAATCCGCGGCTATGTAGAACTCTTCCGCGGCACGCCAATGATTTTGCAGGCGGTTTTCATAGGTTTTGGTATTCCGTATTTCTTTGGTTATGAACTTGACGCAGCGTTTGCGGCGTACCTTGTTGTTTCGATAAACACAGGTGCGTATATGGCGGAAACGGTACGCGGCGGTATTTTGTCAATTGACCCCGGTCAGACCGAGGGCGCAAAGGCAATCGGTATGACGCACTGGCAGACAATGCTTTACGTAATTCTGCCGCAGACGCTTCGCAATATCATTCCGCAGATCGGTAACAACCTCATTATTAATATAAAAGATACATCGGTTATGTTCATTATCAGCTATACAGAGTTATTTGCAACCCATAGAGCAATTGTGGGAAGCGAATATAAATACTTCCCGTCGGCTGTAATCGAGATGGCAATGTATCTTACAATTACCGTTATTTGCTCGGTGCTCTTACGTCTGTGGGAGAAAAAGCTGGACGGTCCTGCAAACTTCGACGTTGCGACGACCGACACGCTCGCGCATACAAGCGGTATGTATACCTTCCGTGCAGACGAAGAAAAGGAGGACAGATAAATGTCAGATAACATTTTAGAGATAAAGCATCTGTCCAAAACCTTCGGTACACACGTGGTGCTCAAGGACATTGACTTCCAGGTCAAAAAAGGTGACGTTACAAGTATTATCGGTGCATCGGGTTCAGGTAAATCGACACTGCTTCGTTGCATAAACCTGCTTGAAACCCCCACCTCGGGCGAGATTTTATACCACGGTGAAAACATCGAGAAACTGAAGGGCGGCGAGAGCGAGTACCGCTCACACGTCGGTATGGTTTTTCAGTCGTTCAATCTGTTTAACAATATGAGCGTTCTTAAAAACTGTATGGTCGGTCAGATGAAGGTGCTCGGCAAGAAAAAAACCGACGCAAAGGAGACTGCACTAAAGTTTTTGGAAAAGGTGGGTATGGCGCCCTATATCAACGCAAAACCGCGTCAGCTTTCGGGCGGTATGAAGCAGCGCGTTGCAATCGCACGTGCGCTTGCAATGAACCCCGAAGTTTTGCTGTTTGACGAGCCGACCTCTGCACTCGATCCCGAAATGGTCGGCGAGATACTCGACGTTATGCAAACGCTTGCAAAAGAGGGTATGACCATGATCGTTGTAACTCACGAAATGGCGTTTGCCCGCGAGGTAAGTAACCACGTTGTGTATATGAACGACGGCGTTATTTGCGAGGAAGGCACTCCCGAGCAGATTTTTGAAAATCCGCAAAGAGACGCAACGAAAGACTTTCTTGCAAGATTCAGAAACAAATAAAGTTAAAAAGGAAGAATCAATTGATTCTTCCTTTTTATTGTGATTAGAAAAACCGCCTTCCCCTTGAGGGGAAGGGGGACCGCTTGCGGTGGATGAGGTGTCATTTTATTCGCGTCTTTCCTTTTTGGGATAGAGTTTGAGGTTTGAGCCCTTTGTGGCGATTCCCGAATTAATCTGTGCATCAAGCAGTGCACCAAGATACTCTGTGCGCTCGGGTGATATGACGGGTGCAGGGTCAATTCCGTAAAACTTTTTATAAAAGCTTTCAACCGACGGTGCAAGAGCAGATAGCACGTTTCCCACATCCTCACCCGCAGCATAGCGTTGCATAAGAGCGCCTTCGGTTGCGCATAGCTCAAACGTTTTGCTAAAATAGTTTTTAAACATAAAGTGCGCAAACATAACAAGGCGCAGAGCGCCGTAAAAACGAACGCTTCCGTCGTCAGTAAGGTCTCCCGCAACCGAATATCCTTGTTTTATTGCCTCAAGGATTGCCTCGGTAGTATTTTGCTTTGCAAAAACAATTGTAAACCTGTGTGCAAATCTACCGTTGGCGTATTCGTGACTGTGCGAGTCAGAACTGCCGACGGGAGGGAGCGAGTTGCCTTTTTTGTCCTGCTCCTGCCACAGTGCAAGCTGCATATTGCAGGCGGCTGCGTTGATACCGCCCATAAGTTCAAATGCGTCGAATATTTTTTCGTCAAACACTATGTTCAAGAACTCTTTTGACAGATTGTACTTATACGGCTTCCAGAACGGATGCGCAAAAATTGCCAGACCGCCCGCTTTGTGAATTTCATCACACGCCCAGTGTGCCATAGCAACACGTCTGCGGTAGGTTTCGGGGATATGTGTCAGCGTCTTTGCAATTTCGTCAACGGCACGCTCATAGCCTTCGGGGTCGCGGATGTATTTATCGCAAACACTGTACTTCGCGCCGACGTTTACAATGTGGACGAGTGAGCCGGGGGTGTGTACCTCTTCACCGTTCATTATATGCATACCGAGAGTCACATTTTCAAAGCTTTTTTTAGCAAATTCCGAAGTAAACATACGGTTATGGTCGGTGAGCGCAAAAAAGTCAAAGCCTTGCTCGCGGTAGTTGGCAGGTACTTGTGCCACGCCGTCAGCACCGTCCGAGTAGTAGCTGTGGGTGTGAAGGTCGCCCTTGAGCGCGCGTCGCTCGTATAAATCGTCGTTTACGGCGTAAACCGACAGAGTCTGCGCCTTTTCGCCCTTTTTACAAAAGCTGATTTCATATTCCTGCTCGCATGAAAATTGGTATTCAAACTGCAAAACGCCGTCTTTTATTTCGTATGGATAATCAAGCGGAGCCTTGTCGTAATAGTGCACCATATCGTCGCAAAGTCCGATTACGCCCAGCTCATACTCAAAATCATCGCGAAACCGTTTTGAAATGTCGCACGGAAAGATTGTAACCCTTGTTTTTTCGCCCGCACGTACTACCGACGGAAAGCAAGCAAATCGTGTACGTTTATCTGCCATAAAAGCACTTCCTTTTTTGTTTTTTTATATAGTACCACCGCATGTTTTAAATGTCAAACTAAAAAAGGGGGATACCCCCTTTTTTACTGTAAATCAAGTATGCTTTCAAAGTAGTTGTCATTTATTATATATTCACAACCGCGGATATAAAATTTATCAGCCTCAAACATACAACCAAAAAGGCTGTTGCCTTCATTGTCTTTTACCGATAGCGATGGTGCACCCGACGTAGGAAGCCCCGGTATATATTTTGCAGATTTTATTGGTGTTTTATTTAAAAACTCCACAATTTTTTCAATCTCGTCTTTGTCGGTTATCGTTTTGTTGTTCGGTGCATTTGGGTCGGTTATCGTTATGCTTGCCGCCCGCTCTTTGTCTATATTTATTTTGAATTTTGATTTTTCAAAGGCGCTTTCAGCAATTTGCAAAAGTTCCTCGGCTTTTTCGCGCAGAGCCTTACTCATTGGGTCGTACAGGTTTGCAATCGGCTCCCAGACGGTCTCTTTGTCCCAGCCGACAAGCTCGATATTGTACAATTTCGCAAATGCTTCGACACCGAAATAAATCTGATTATAGTTCATAGGTGTATCAAGGCTTATGTTTTCAGTTTCGATATAGCGGTAATACCATTCGCACGTCTCGTCTGACGGGAACTCCTCGTCATACGGCATACCAAGAGCCATATTTGCAACCCTTGCCGCAAACTCACGGATCGTAATTCCCGGTTGTTCGGATTTTGTGTAAATGGTGGTAACCCATTCTTTAATGCCGTTTTTGGTAGTATAAATTTCATAGGTGTGGCGGTTTTCGTTGGTAACACTTACAACTATTTCATACCTTCCGTTAAGGTCAAAGTCGATAATGTCCACAAGCTGATGCTTGCTGACAAACTCACTTCGCATCGCAGCATAGTCACCGCATAAAATATATGCTCCGCAGGTTTTGGGAACACTGTTTGCATCAACCACCACAACATAGTGAAACTCGTAATCGTCGCTTGTGCTGTCGCGTGATACGGTTGCAATTTTTTCAATTTCGCCGTCACCATCAAGGTCGGCTTCAAAAACAGGAAAGTCTTTTTTAACAGATGAATCGGTTATAGCGTCAATAGCCTCGCAATCGGCGTCGGTAAGCGACGCTGTATATTGATTTAATGACTTGATTTTTTGTTTATAGGCGCTAACGTATTTGTGCTCGGGCAAAATTCCGTTGTCAATTTCGTCTTTGGTAAAGGCACATTCAAATTGGCCCGCCATTGGAATTTCATCGTCCATCGCAACAGGTAAAGTGAACTTATAATAATTTTTATACTCGCCCGAGGCAAACTTTTCAAGCCTGCTTGCGATTGTTACCGTTTCATCAATATTCAACGTTTTAAAAGTGCTGAATTTTATATAAATCTCTTTAATTTTTTTACCGTTTATATCGTAAAGATACTCTTTTGACAATAAATCGTTAAAATATAAGCCGCTATTTGAAAACTCGCCGTCTTTCATTTTGCCAACGTAATAGCCATCATAAAAGATGTGATTATAAAAATCGGGCGGTGTAGCGGGAACCAAGTTATCACCGTGCCACAGTTCGCGGCCGATAAGCGCAAACAGTGCTATCGCAACACCCACAAAAGCCACCGCCGCCGCAGCAGCAAGCCCTTTTATGATAACGCGCTTATACTCGCCGTCGCCGAGAGCGCCAAGCCTTTTTGCATATTGCTCATTTTTTTCGTTTTGCAGAGTGTCTGAAAGCTGTTTTTTTATTTTGTCAGGCGGAGATTGTTTATTTATCTTCATTTAAAATATCCTCCTTTAGCATTTGTCTGGCTCTTGACAGCCGTGCCTTGACACCGCCCACCGAAATACCAAGTATTTTCGCAATATCCGAAATTTTCATATCCTCTGCGTAATGAAGATACACTGCGTCACGATATTTTTTCGGAAGATTTTCTATCATATCGTAAAAGCCGTCATACTCCTTGTCGCTCACTGCGATATCATCAGTAAGCTCGCTGTCGCGATTTTTCTTTCGCAAAATATCACACGAAAAGTTAAAGGTCGTTTTCATAAGCCACGATTTTAACTGCGGCTCGTTTGAAAAGTGCGGCTTTTTTTCAAAAAGCTTCAAAAACACGTTCTGGTATACGTCGGCGGCATCGTCAGTGTTTTTAAGGCGCATAAGAGCATAGCTGTATACAGCACTACCGTAGCGCTCAATAATGTTTTCTATGTACATAGCACTTTTACCTCCTCCGTATATATAACGTGATAACCACTAAAAAGGTTGCAAAAAAGGCAGAACAATTTTGTTCTGCCCTTTTATTATTCTTTGGTTTCGGTTTCAGTGTCAAAATTAATCATTGTGCCGTTTGAACCTGTCACCTGCGGCAGCTTGCCGTCCCATTTTTCAATTTTGTTATACTCAATAACTCCGTTTGTGAGCGATGCGCTGATAACTCTGTTTGCCTCAGCCTCAGCCTCCGCTTTAATACGGATTGTTTCCGCCTCTGCCTGTGCATTGGTGATTGCGGTCTGCTTTTCGGTTTCTGCTTTAAGTAACTGTTGCTGTGCTACCTGTTTTTCTTCGATAGCATTTATAAATGCCTCGGAAAAATCAAAGTTTATGATATTAACGTCAGTCACAAAAAGACCGATGCTGTTGAGTTTTTCGTTAAGACCCTCAATAAGACCGTCAGAAATAAGCGCACGGTTTGTAACGCTCTCCTCAGCGGTGTACTGTGCGGTGATTGCCTTAAGCACCTCGTTTACTGCAGGTACAACGAGTACCGCCTCGTAATCTGCACCTATATTTTTATAGATACTGTACGATTTTGAGGTATCAACACGGTAGTTGATTGCAAGGGTTGTGTTGACTGTCTGCAAGTCCTTTGAAAAAGCCTCGGTATCAACCTCGAGCTTTACAATTCTGTTGTCAATCATAACCACCTGTTGCACAAACGGTGTTTTAAAGTGCATACCCTCTTGCAAAACACCCTCGTTTACCTTACCGAGTGTCACAACAACACCTGTGTGACCTGCGTTTACTATAACAAAGCTGTTTGCCACGACAATAAGCACTACAAGTGCGATTACAACAACTAAAATACCTATTTTAATTCCTTTTGTGTTAAATGTTTTTGGTTCCATTATAATACCTCTTTCATCATTTCAATAGCGCAGTTTTGCAAAACGGGTGCTACCGACTCGGTAAAGTTGGTAGTTACTGCCTCGTAACCGCCCTCTTTGAATGCCGATGCCGACGGGAGATAACCCTGACCGCCGTTTGCAAGGCAAGCCGTCAGCACAAATAACTCGGGCACAGCCGCACGGGGAATTGTAGCATACTCTGTAAACGGCTCGCCGCCGTAGCCAATAAGCGCAATCTTGCCGAATGCCACCATTGAAACGGGCACTTTCTGCACAAGTGACACGTTGTCCATATTTGCAATTCGTCTTATGTTGCCAAGCTCGTTCATACCGGGGCTTTCAATCTTGCCTGCCTGATAATCTGCATAAAACTCTATGCACTCGTCAATTTTTTCAATGCCCTGCATATTTGACGGAATACGCCTCATCTCAACACAAGCTGTGATTTTGCCGCTATCAACCGCTTCGGTTTTATCCCAGATATCAATAACTGTATCGGCAACCGTTCTGCCCATAAACTTGCTGTGTTCATAGCCGCCGTGTGCGTCGTAGGGATTAACGTGATTTACGTCACCCTCGCAGCCGTTAACGAGTATGCAGTGAACGTCGCCAAGGTCTGCTTCTGTAAATCTGCGGGTAAATCCCGGCCAGTCTGCCGAAAACTTGTTACCGCTGATGACGTCGGGGTGTGTCTGAAAGTTTACAAGCGCAATGTCCTTTGCACCCTCTCTTGTAAAGCGTACAAGTCGTACTGTGTTGTCAGCCTCACCGATAGGTCCATCGATATCCTCAAGCCGTTTTCTGCTCGGGTTTGTTTTAGTCGAGCCGTCTTTCATTTTAAAGCGACGGATAAAGGAAATGGGCTCCGCGGTCTCCTTACTTGCAATTGAAACGGTCGCATCTGCAAGGTCGTCAATCGCCATACGTGCAACGTCACAGTACTTGCGCTCAAGAACGCTCTGATACTGCAGATCGGTCGGTCCGCCTATACCCGCTGTAGTAGATGTGTGCTGATGTACAGATTGTATAATAATATTGTCAATATCAACACCCGTCGCCTCAGAGATAAGCGCGCGGAAGCGGTCCATCGCCTTAAGGAGTGTGTACATAAAATCCGATGTGATAATAAGGGCGGTCTTTTCGCCGTCATTTATTGCCACAGCGTTAAGCTCGATCGGGTCAAGTACACCGTCAGAGATACGCTTTTTAAAATATCCTGTAAGTTCTGTACCGAGCGGCGGTGTTATATCTACCCTCGCAAAGCCTGCTTTAAACATAATATATATATCCTCCGTTTTTATAATTATTTTAATCTGAACGACACGCCCGCCTGGAAAAACGCCATAAGCCCCTGAAACAAAAACGGACGCGGATCTTCCTTGTCCCAGTACGGCTCCATCTCATTTAAAAAGCAGGAGAACATACTGTCGAGCATTTTGCGGTACTCAATTTTTTTGTCGTCGTCCTCGTAGCCGAGAATGTCGGTTGCGAGCTTTGTGATATCGGGCTGTGACGCGATAAGCGTATCGACAAAGCCGAGCTTTATCTGCGACACATCCTTTTCAAACGCGTCAGCAAACGCAATACCGCCGCCAAAGCCGATACACGCAATGTTGTAGTAATACATCATCGCATCGTTTTCAAAGTTTTTTCTAAAGTTTTCGTCCTTCAGCCACATCATAATAAAATGCTTGCCCCGCTCCAGAAGATCGGGCACCACAACAACGTCGCTGCGGCTTATTTTATGAAGCTCAATCGTAATGCGATTGTAAAAATCCGAATTATTCTGTACCATATCATTTTTCTCCGTTGTCAAAATTAGCCTTGACCGAAAACTCGTACTCGGTCGGTGTCATACCCGAAACGCGACGGAACACCGTCGTAAAATACTGCGACGTGTTAAAGGCGAGCCTGTCGGCAATCTCGGTGAAATTAAGCTCGTTCTCGCGAATCATCTGCTTTGCGGCGTCCACCTTAAGCCGCGTAAAATACTCCATCGCGCCGCAGCCCATCTGCTCGTGGAAAATCTTTTTTACAACCGATGCAGACGTGTTGAATTCTTTGAGAATATCGTTAAAATGCAGCTGCTTGTCGGTGTTTTTTTCGAGCCACTCGCATATATTTATCAAAAGCTTTGAGCTCTCGTGGCGGCGGGGAGGGGTGGTTTTGTTACTGCCGCGGATAAGCGTTATAAGCAGCATTTCAATATATATTCTTATCAACTGCTCACTGCCGAACTCACAGCTTTGCGAAATTTCCATAGCCGAGGTGTAGGGGTTGCCGAGCGGGGTCGAAAAGGTTTTGGACGCTTCGTTTATAATGCCGCCGAGAATCCGCTTTTGCTCGCTGTCGCAGGTGATAACGGTGCCCGCAACCGACGAAAGCCGCTCGCAGTCACAGTCAAACGACACGATCACCGAGTTTGCAATGCTCTTGTCTTCGGGGCGGATGTTGTGAAACTCGTTTGGCTTGTGGATATAAAGCTGGCCCGCCTCGAGCCGCACCTCCTTTGCGCCCGCAGTTAAAATGAGCGCCTTGCGGTCGGCATATACAAGCTCCCAGAAATTGTGAAACTCGCCCGAATAGGCAAAGTCCTTAACATATTCAAAATAATGAACGGTATACACACCGTCAACTGTAAGCGAATCTTTAAGCAGGGTCTTGGTGTATTCCATTATTATACATACCTTTCGTGATTGTTAATATGATTATATCCCATACATATAGCAATTGCAACAAAAAGCAACCAAAATTATAAAACATATATCTGATTTTATAAGAAAAATGGCGCTTTATATGATAAAATTATTTTGAATAATAACCGAAATTAAACATTTTAAGGGGAGGCAGAAACTATGATCAAATTCGGAACAGGCGGCTGGCGCGCAATAATCGGCGAGGATTTTGTGATGGAAAACATCCGCAAGGTAGCAAAGGGCGTTTTAATGCTCGCTCGTGCGGAGGGCAAAACCGAAAAACCGATCATTATCGGCTACGACAGACGCTTTTTGTCGCTTGAGGCTGCAAAATGGGTTGCAGAAGTACTTGCAGAGGGCGGAATCACTGTTTGGTTTATGAACCGTTCGGCACCCACACCGCTCGTTATGCACACCGTTAAGGATAAGGAGCTACACTACGGTATCGAAATTACCGCAAGCCATAACCCGTCCGCATACAACGGTATCAAAATCTTTGTTGACGAGGGTCGCGATGCACCGCTCGAAACAACCGCAAAGCTTGAAGAATATATTGAAAAGTGCGGCGACGTTGACTTTGTTCCCTTTGACAGCGCTGTTGAAAGCGGCAAAATAGTTTATCTCAAAAACCCCTTTAACAAGTTCCTTGACGATATTTTGGGTGTTCTCGACCTCGAGGCACTCCGTGAGCGCGGTCTGCGCGTGCTCTTTGACTCAATGCACGGCTCGGGTGCGTATCCGCTCCTTGCTATCTTTTTCACTGCACGCTGCACGATCGACACCATCAACTTAAACAAAGACGCGTACTTTGGCGGAAATATGCCCGCACCGTCAGAAACAAGCCTTGCAGGGCTTCGCAATGCTGTTGTAAAGGACAACTATGACCTCGGTATTGCTATGGACGGCGACGGCGACCGCCTCGGTATAATTGACAAAAACGGAAGATATATCAGCGCTAACGAAATTTTGTGTATGCTCTACTACTACCTTGTAAAATACAAGGGCTGGAAGGGCGGCGTTGTAAGAAACCTTGCAACAACGCATATGCTTGACAGAATTGCTGAGAGCTTTGGCGAAAAATGCTATGAGGTGCCCGTTGGCTTTAAGTACATTTCGTCAAAGATCGACGAGGTTGACGCAGTGCTCGGCGGTGAGTCATCAGGCGGTCTTACCGTTCGCGGACACATCCACGGAAAAGACTCGGTTTATGCCGCTTCACTCTTTGCCGAAATGGTAAGTGTTATCGGTAAAAGCCCGTCAGAGCTTATGGACGAGCTTGAAGCCGCCTTTGGTAAATTCGTTATGGTTGAAGACAACCTGAGATTTGCACCCGAATACAAAGCAGTTGTAAACAAAATCATCTTTGAAGACAAAAAGCTCCCCGAGTTTTCAAGAAAAATCGCCCGCGTAAACTACGAGGACGGCTGTAAGGTTTACTTTGACGACGACAGCTTTGTTATCTGCCGATTTTCAGGCACAGAGCCGCTGCTCAGAATCTTTGCAGAAAGCTCAGACGGCGCTGTTGCTCAGCAGTACATAGACGACTTCAAAAAATTCTTAAATCTTTAAAATTTTAAAATCAGCTTTCGTCTGAAAGCTGATTTTTAATATAGGTAGGTAAAGCTATGACACTCTGATGAAGGGCACCTATTTTAAAAGCTCTGTTGCAATATTTTTAGAAAACTATCTCACACAGTACGCAGGCGAGGTTCGTTCAATGGAAACCCGCAACGCGCGTATTTTCAATATTGACACAAACAGCTGGCAAAGCCTCGACCAGCTGTACGTGATGCCCAACGCAACGGGCGACCTGATTGAATACGAGGGCAGCTATGCCTACGGCGCACGCGCTGACCGCTTCTGGATGATAACAAGCGGTGTCGGCGGCGACTGGGAGCATAACGGTCTTGGACAAAAGCCCGCTTGGTTTACAACATCGCATACACAGTCAGGCTCACCTTATTAATTAAAATAAAAAAGCTCCGAAACCGGAGCTTTTTTCATTTATTTATTATATCGTCAGGGAATACCGATGCACAAATCAGCTTTTCGGGTGCAACATCAAGCGCATCAGCAATATTAAACAACACGTCAATCGAAAAGCTATATGCCATGTTCGGCGCTTCGATATGACTGATAAGGGAACGGCTTATATTTGCTCTTTCAGCAAGCTCATCTTGTGATAAGCCACGAATGCGACGCAAAGTTGATATGGCTATACCAAGCTGGATAAGTTTATCTACATTTTTATGTTCAACTTTTTTGCCCATAAAAGCAAATACAACTCCTTTTCAATAAGATGCTATAATTAGTATAAATTTATACAAAATATTTTTCAGTATTTATATAGGAGCTCTTGCATTTATTTGTGCTCAATTATATAATATTTATAACAATTTGTTTGCAATTGAGTGCATTGGTACTTTTTTGTGAGCAAAAAACTTATAAGTAGGTGAAATAATTGATTTGTACATTTTTTGGACATAGGGATAGTCCGTCTGAAATCTACAGTCAACTTAAGCTCGAAATAGAAAAGCTGATACAAAATGAAGGCACAGATCTGTTTTATGTCGGCAACCACGGAAGCTTTGACGAAATGGCAGCTAAAGCCTTAAAAGAACTGAAAGCCGAGTATAAGCACATAATATATTATGTCGTTTTGGCATATATTCCAATGGGCGAAACGATAACCGACCACCCCACGATTTTGCCCGACGGCATTGAAAACACACCGCAAAAATTTGCAATTGATTATCGCAACAAATGGATGGCGCAAAAAGCCGACGTTGCCGTGGTATACATAAACCGTAGTTTTGGCGGTGCATCAAAATATGCCAAAAAATGTAACCGTATAATAAATCTTGCAATATAAAAAACGGAACCTCTCGGTTCCGTTTTTTTATTTTATAAATATACTGTCGGCTGTTACGCGCTCAAGGGTCTTGCCGTAAACGGTAACCGTCTTTGTCTGACCCGCAAGCAAATCAAAGTAGTTATCGGACAGACGCACGCTCTCGTCAATATCAAGGTGCACCGCGTGTGCAAAGCAGTCGGCGGTTATTTCAAAAGTCGTGTTGCCGTCTTTGTGCGTCAGATTTTTCACCGTAAGCGTCGCCTTTTTATTAACATTCAGCTCTTTAAAGTCGTGTGCACGAAGTGTCGCACTGTCAAGACCGTCCACAGCGCCGAATACAACACCGCTCTTTAAATCGAGTGAGTTTAATTTAAGCGTTACAACGGCGGTAGCTCCTGCAAACGCATCAAGGCTGACCTTTACCGTCTGCGAGTCCTTTTTGCCCTCAAACGACTGATAGCCGTATTCGAGTACACACTCAAACGGCGTCGGCGCACTGTTTGTAACGTAGATCACAGCGTTTTCGCCCTCTTTTTTGATAATTATACGCTGTGGCGCGTATGCGCGCTTTAAGTAATAGTAAACGGGCTTGGGGTTGCCGTAGTGGTCCATAACGCTGAAGCCCACCTCGCCAAAGCCGTCGTTAAAGCACCAGAGCAGCGAGCCGTAGCAGTTTTTACGTGTGCGGATGTGCTCCGCCTCATACCCGAGTAACGACCCCTGGAAAATACCGCCGTAAAGGCAGTATTCGTCAAGCGTCAGCTCCCTTTTGCCCGTGTAGTGCCTGTAAATCGCGTCGCGTACCGCATCCTTTTCAAACGTGTTGCGGTGATGTAAAAACACATCGCTGTCAAAGTCGATGTCGCCGCCGCAGTATGACATAAGCGCGCTTTTTGACGGCGGACCCATAATACCGCCCTCTGTTATAAACTTGCACTCAAGGTCATCAATCGACTGCGCAGAAATACGGTATTGCTGATTTTCGGGACTGATATTCAAAAACGGATAATAGTGTCTGTCGCCGCGCTTTTCACTCTCCGAACCGCTGAAATTGCCAAACGGTGTTGTGCACTGATAGGGCACAGTTTTGTTCAGCGCGTGATGCAGCTTTGGCAAAAGCGTGTTATAGACATATGTTCCGCCGGTATAGATTGCCTGCGGGAACTCCTTGAAATAGTTTTTACCGAGGTAGCTGTCAAGAATTGACGTATTCTCGCCGTTGCCGTACCACATAGCAAGGCAGGGATGATTACGCAGACGTATAAGCTGATACTCCGCCTCATTTTGTACCTCTTTTCTGAACTCTTCGAGGTGGTCGGGGTATGCAGCACACGCAAAGCAGAAGTTCTGTATGACAAGAATACCGAGCCTGTCGCAAAGGCTGTATACATAGTCGCTCTGGTAGACGTTGCCGTCCCAAAAGCGAAGCATACAAAAATGCGCATCGCGGGCGGCGCTTATAAGCTTATTTTGCAGCTCGTCCGTTATTTTTGCATAAAGGTGTTCAGACTGAATAAAGTCGGTGCCGCGGCAATAAATACGCTTGCCGTTTACGCAAAACGCGTAAAGGCGCTCGTCGTCACCTATCTGTGTCATATCGAGTGCTACCGTCCTCACACCTGTTGTGATTTCTTTTTGGTGACGTGCACCGTTCATATTGACCGCCGTAACCGTAACGGTGTACAGCGGCTGCTCACCGTAGCCGTTAGGCCACCACAGCTGCGGATTATCGAGCGTAAAGCTGAAATCAATATAATTCAGCCCGCACTGGCTCAAATACTTTTTCGTTTCGGTGTGCACAACCTTGCCGTCAAGCGCGAGTTCAAACGTCGCCTCGCACTCACGCGCAAAGAGCGCCTCGCGGTTGTCTATCGTCGCCTCGGCAAAAATCCGTGCGCAAGCTTTTTCAATCGCAAGTGTTTCAAAATGAATATCGCGGACAACGATCTCGTCTAAAAAATCAACCCGCACATCGCCCGCAATCGCGCAGGTTGCGAGGCGGGGAGACTGGTCCCAGCCAAAGACGTACTGCGGCTTTCTGAGCATTGTGCGGCGGTCATCGCCGCGGCCCTCGCGTCTCGAACGAAACTCGCACGCAACATAGTCGCGCACCTGCGCCACGTCGCTGTCACAAACCGTTTCAATACCTGTTGTAAGACGGATAAGCAGTGTATTTTTACCCACCTTCAGCCACGGGGTAACGTCCTTTTTAAAAGGATACATTGCACTCGCGTGATGTCCGATATAATCGCCGTTTAAAAAAATATCAGCGTGAATGTCGAGCATTTCAATAAAAAGCTCCGAGCCAAAGCGCGTTATATCTCCCTCACACACCTCAAACTCTTTTTTGAACCACCAGCTGCGCTGCTCAACCCACTCGCAGTCAAAGCTTGCCATTGCAACATTGGGGTCGTCGATTTTTCCGTACTCGACAAGCGGCATATGCACATCGCACGGGAGCGTTTTTATATCCATCCAGCCGTCACCTGTGCCAAGCACCGTCTCAAAGTCGCTTTTTGTTGTTTCAAGCGGCATCTCCAAAAGATGCCAGTCCTTTAAAAGTGAAATGGTTTTCATAGTTTACCTCTTAAGCTTTTATATTTTCGATTATATCTACTTAATCTATAAAAGTCAAATAATTATAAAATAAAAAGACACACTTCAAAAAAGTGTGCCGTATTTTTATTGTCTTTCTTTTCCGTAGCAGAAAACTGCCACAAGTCCGGGGCCGGTGTGTGCGCCGATTATACTGCCGATGTTGGTTATCACAACGTTTCCAAAGCCAAGCTCTGCCTTGAATCTTGCCGCAACACCCGTTGCCCTGTCATAGCAGTCGGAGTGCGCAATGTAAAGTGTTGTGTTTGCCGCGTCTTCTACGCCGTCTTGAATATATTTCTGAATCTTTGCAATCGTCTGCTTTTCGCCGCGCACCTTGTCGCAGGTAACGAGCTTGCCCTCCTGCGTTACCGTCAGAATGGGGTTGATGCCAAGCATATGCGCAACAACCGCGCTTGTTTTTGACACTCTGCCGCCGCGCTGTAAATAGGTGAGGTCGGGTGTTGTGTAGTATACGTTGATGTTGAGACGCACATCCTCAAGCCACTTTACATTGTCCTCTGCGCTCATTCCGTTTTTGCGGTTTTCCGATGCAGAAATCGACAGCATACCGCCCATAAGGCAGGCGCCGAGACTGTCGACGGTGTAAATCTTTACGCCCTCATGCTTTTCCATAACCTCTTTTGCCGCAAGCGTCGAATTGTTAAAGCTACCCGAAATTCCCGAACCGAGTCCGATATAAATTATGGTATTGCTTTTTTCAATAAGGCTTTCAAAAAACTCGGCATACTTTGCAGTATTTATCTGCGAGGTCTTGGGCGCTGCGCCGTCACGCATTTTCTGATAAAACGCTTTTACTGCCTCGTCGCTGTAGTCGTCTATAACCGTTTTTCCGTCCATTTCATATTCCATCTTGAGTGGAATAATATCATAATCACGGTAAAGTGCTTCGTTAAGGTCGCTTCCCGTATCTGTACAAATAATATATTGTGACATTTTAAAAATTCCTCCGAAAAATTATGTAATCAGTTTAACTTATTTTTATTTTTATGTCCACCTACTGAGTAGAATTTGCACTCTACCTCTCAAAAAATCAATTCTACCCACGGTAGAACGACAAAATTCGGCTTGATTCCTACACTTTTTGGTGATATAATACAAGCATGGAAGATTTAAAGATTACAATTTCAAAAAACATACAGTCTCTGCGAAAGAGCGCGGGAATGACACAGTCTGACCTTGCGGAGCGGCTCAACTACTCGGACAAGGCGGTTTCAAAGTGGGAGCGCGGCGAGTCACTGCCCGACATTGCGGTTTTAAAGGAGATCTCCGACCTGTTTTGCGTGTCAGTCGACTATCTGCTCAGCGACGTTCACGACCTGCCCGAGATGGCGCAGTCGACAAAAAAGATGATTCGCAAAAACAGACTGATAATAACGCTTCTTGCAACGGCTATGGTGTGGCTTGTTGCGACAATTGCATTTGTTGTGCTCGGAATCGTGCTGCCGGGGCTTTCAAAAACGTGGCTTGCATACATTGTTGCGGTGCCGGTGTCGTGCATCGTGCTGTTGGTGTTCAACAGCATATGGGGCAGGGCAAAGTACACTTTTTTAATTATCACCGTGCTGATATGGAGCATACTGCTGACGCTGTTTCTTGTTTTGCAGATTGATAATATCTGGCTCATCTTTGTGGTCGGTATACCCGCGCAGATCATCGTAATCCTCTGCTCGCAGTTCCACCTCGTACGAAAGAAAAAATAGAAGGAGTATCCTATGGCATTAAAAGACTTTTTTAAAAACCTCTTTAATTTTACTGAAAGCAGTGATAATTCTTCTAAAACTGAATTGCAAAAAAACGATGTCATCGTACGCTGTTCTTATTGTGGCTTGTTTTTTAGAGAGAATGAAGTAATCGAATATAACGGAAAAAAATACTGCGACATGTGCTGCGATATAGTAAAAAACGACGATGATAAGCCAACAGACAAAATGACTTATATAACAACCATTGGTAGCTCGTATTCAGGGTGCGAAGCATATTATGATGCCGAATCTCAAAAACTCAAGGGTCGTACATATATGTGGCATATCGATGATAGTATGGAATATACCGGCTGGATAACACTTGATCTTACGGATGTTGTGGAAGAGGTTATGTCCGACACCAAGTCAGATAAACTGCAATTGCTTTACAACTTTTTTGGTGAAGAGGTTGACAACGCCATATTAAAAATTAAAAAACAAAAAAGTAAAAAGCAACGGTTTATCCGTTACTTTTGCTTATGAGAGAAGTTTTTTCTTTTCTGAAATTCAACTCCTTTTTAATTTAATATAACATTTTCTATTGAGTTTTTAAGTTACATATAAACAGAGTTATTCCGAAAGTTCGAGATAACTCTGTTTTTGCTAGTATAACGGATTTTCCTGCAATGCTTGAAATCATTATGTTTTTGTTGATTTTTTCTCAAATTATGATATACTAATATTGCCAAACAAATTTAATAACTAGAATTAGTGGTATCTTTTTTATGGGAATAATATACCCTTTTTCTGTCATAATCTTTTTAGAACTTGGTAAAAACGCAAATTCCATTAAATGATTATGGCAGAGACGCTCTAATTCTATTTAAATTTGTTTGGCGACAATCGGAGTTTGCTTTTTTCGGTGCGACAACTTCGGTTGCCGCACTTTTTTATTTTTGGGAGGAAAAAGAAATGAAAACAAAACTCAAACAAACACTGGCAACATTCCTTGTAATAGCGCTTATGCTATGCACTCTATCGGCTTGTCATTCCAATTCGCAAAATGGGATAGTAGGTGAATGGTGTAACGCAAGCGGAAAAAAGTTAGATATCCGTTCTGACGGTACATACAAATTGGAAAATGATTATGGAACAGGCACATGGAAATATCTTGACGATAGTAAAACAATTGAATTCAAAGACTTTTTGGGCTCAACAATTGAAACACAAGTTAATGAAGATGAAGAGGGCAATTATATTGATTTGGGCTATGTTGGTAAATTCTACAATAGTAAAGATATTAAACAAAAAGAAACTTTACTAAACGGTATATCTGTGATAATTAATAAGGCAAGTTGTTTCGCAGAAGATAGAGCATTAATAGAGTACCAAGACTTGACTAAAGATGAATATGTGGCTATGGTGGATACCGATGGAAACATACTTTATGAAACTAAAAAAGTAATCGGAAAAGGTCCGAATCTACAAACCAAATGTGAAACAAGGACACCTTTAGGGTATGGACCAACCCCTTTTTCAGGCGTGGCTTGTATTGGAGATGATGTTATAAATAAATCCGGAGAGATAATTTCATCTGTCAAAACAGGTGAATTTACTTCCATTTTATGTTGGGGAGACGGATTAACACTTACAAGAGATTATCATTATGATATTGACGGGTCACAGACTATTTACAAAATTTTGAATGATAAGGGTGAAATAATACAGGAAGAAGAATTTTTGACAGAAACGCAATACGGAGTGCCAGATGTAACTTATGCAGGTTGTGGTGTATTTCAGTTTTTAGTAAAAGAAAGTGGTGATAAATATTCAAGTGAAGATTTATTATTATTTAATGCATACTCTGGCAAAAAGAAAGTGTTGCCTATCAACTCAGAAATAAAATTTTTCAATAATATTGCAATATATGAAAACGACAATACATATTTTAGTATCGACACTGAATTTAATGAAAAAAGTATTGGAAATGGAGATTATACTACAGGTGGATATCTTATTTCGTCAGAAGAATATATAAATATCACTAATCCCAAAACAAATAAAAGTTTCGAATTTAACAAATACTCTGCGGAACAAATTTTATCTATAGATGTTAAAAACGGAAAAGGACTCGTAATAATTAGGGGTAAGTCAGGCGGTACATTCTTTACAGTTATTGATGTAGAAAAAGAAAATGAGATGCTCTTTGAGCCAATAGAATATGATGCATTACATTCTCACACATGGTTTTCCAAAGATAAAATTTGTTATAAAATAACTAATGAAGAAAATCAATATACTGTAGTAAATATTAATGGAAAAGAAATTTCAACGTTTGAACTTGATCCTATTGTAGATATATATGAATTTAATAATGATATCATTGTAGGAAATTATAACTGGCGCAGTAGAGACAAAGATGGATATTGTTACCTTGATTTGAATGGCAACAAATTATTTGAAATGATTTATAAATAGAAGATTCAGATATCAAAAGCCAATGGAGACTATAGAATGTTTTTGTCCCTATTATAGCACAAGTGAAACATACACAACATTTAAGGGTCGATTCCCACATCGACCCTTAAATGCTAAAATGAGGTCTCCTACACGTCAAAAGTAAAAAGCAACCGTAATATAAACGGTTGCTTTTTATATAGAGAGAAAATTTATGAAATCAGTCATTTAAGACTGTATATATGGTAACATAATAATATTAAAAATGTATTAATAAAGTTTGCATTTTCAATTAAATATGGTATACTACTTTATGCAAATATAATTCAGGAGATGATTTTAATGGCAGAAAACTGCACTCACAACTGCTCAACCTGCGGTGAAGACTGTGCTTCACGTCAGAAAGAAAGCCTGCTCGAAAAGCCGCATGAGCTGTCAAATATTAAAAAAGTAATCGGCGTTGTTTCGGGCAAGGGCGGCGTTGGCAAAAGCCTTACCACCGCAATGCTCGCTGTAACAATGCAGCGCCGCGGTCTTAACACCGCAATTCTTGATGCGGACATCACCGGCCCGTCAATACCCAAGCTGTTTGGTATTACCCAAAAGGCAGAGGGCGACGGCACCGCTATTTTCCCCGTACCGTCAAAATCGGGCATCAAGCTTATGTCGATCAACCTGCTTTTGCAAAACGATGACGACCCTGTTGTATGGCGCGGTCCCGTTATCGCGGGCGCTGTAAAGCAGTTCTGGACAGACGTTGTGTGGAACGACGTTGACTATATGTTTGTTGATATGCCTCCCGGCACGGGCGATGTACCGCTCACTGTTTTCCAGAGCATCCCCGTTGACGGCATCATTGTTGTAACATCCCCCCAGGACCTTGTTTCAATGATTGTAACAAAGGCTGTTAAAATGGCAGGTCTTATGAACGTGCCGATTTTGGGTATTATTGAAAATTACAGCTACCTTGAGTGCCCTGACTGCAAAAAGAAAATTGAGGTTTTCGGAAAGAGCCATATCGACGATATCGCAAAGCGCTTTGATATCGACGTGCTTGCAAAAATGCCGATAAACCCCGACTATGCTTCACTTTGCGATAAGGGTCTTATCGAGCTGTTTGAAGGCGATTTTATGGAAAACGCCTGCGACATAATTGAAAAAGCGTAGCATATAATTATATCGGTGATTAAATGAAAAGCTTTTGCTTTACAGAGCTGTGCAAAAAGGAAGTTATCTGCGAAAGCGACGGAAAAAAGCTCGGCTACCCCACCGATATTGAAATTGACGCAAAATGCGGCACGCTGAAATCGATTTTGCTTGCACAACACTCGTTTTTTGGTATTTTATCGGGTAAAAACTGTGTAAAAATACCGTGGTGCGACGTGGTGCGCATCGGCTGCGACGTTATCTGGGTGTGCGGCAGTTATTGCGGAAAGGAAACAGGATATGAACGACATAAAAAATCAGGCAACAGCTGTTGCGACTGAATTTTTGGAAAAAATCAAGCTGCAAAAAGGCGATATTGTTGTGATTGGCTGCTCATCAAGCGAAATTGTGGGCGGTAACATCGGCAAAAACTCCTCTGCCGAGGTCGGCGAGGTTGTTTTTAAGGCTTTGCACGAGGTTTTTTCAAAAAAAGGAATATATGTTGCGGCGCAGTGCTGTGAGCACCTTAACCGCGCGATAATAATTGAACGTGCGGCCGCAAATAAAGACGACATTGTAAACGTAGTGCCGTTTCCAAAGGCGGGCGGCTCGTTTGCAACGGCGGCATATGCCACACTTTGTGACCCTGTTGCAGTCGAAACCATAAAAGCGGACGCAGGCATTGATATCGGCGATACACTCATCGGTATGCACCTTCGCGCAGTGGCAGTTCCTGTACGCCTCGATACACGTAAAATCGGCGAGGCAAACATCGTATGTGCACGTACCCGACCCAAGCTTATCGGCGGTGAGCGCGCACACTATAACGAAGAATAAGAAAAAAGATGTGTAGATATTTCTACACATCTTTTTAATTTATCAGATTCGGGCTTTTATTCTACAAATGTAAAAGCCTTGTCGAGCGGCTTGCGTGTCGTGTGGCGCTCTGACGGACGCGCGGTATCGGCGGTATAGCCAACCATTATAAGACAAACCGGCTTTTCGTTTTGCGGCAGCTTTAATGCATCACGCAGCTTGTCTTCGTCAAACAGGCACACCCAGCACGTACCAAGACCCTCGTTTGTTGCGGCAAGCATAATGTGCGTTGCGGCGATTGACGCGTCCATCTCTCCGCGCGAGTCGCCCTTGTCATTTGTCCAGCACTCGTCGGTGTTGTAGCACACCGCAAACACAGCGGTTGCACCGTAACGGCAAGCCGAAATATCATCAACCTTCTTTAGCATATCTGCGTTTGTTATAACATAAGTGTGCACAGGCTGCATATTTTTCGCAGTAGGCGCCGTTATTGTTGTATCAATGATACTTTGCAGTTTTTCTTTTTCCACCGGCACGTTTGCAAACGCGCGTACCGACCAGCGATTGTTTATTACATCGTTAAAATTCATCGTGTTACTCCTTTGAAAACTTGTATTTCATTCCGTTATTTATAATACATACCCAGCTGTTACCGGGGTTGTAGGCGATAGGGTTGCCGCTTGCGTCTGTAAACTTGAATCGGTCAGCGGTCGCACCCTTTGACCATTTTATCTCCTGGAAGGTACCGTTTGAAAAATAATATCCGTCGCCGCTGTCAAGGTTTATGTTCACGCGGTAACCGTTTTCAAAAAGCTGTACGTTTGTAAAAAGCACAACCACGTTTTTTACAGACAGATTTTTGCCGCTGCGCCAATCCTTGTGATTATCCTTGATATAGCTGTCGGTTGCGGCGTCATAGTTAAAGGTGCTTGTGTACTGACCCGAAAAGCAGGCAGTGATCTTTGTCGCCGTGCCGCCGGGCAGTGCCTTTGCGCTCTCGTTAAAGTTTTGCCAGTTGCCCGCGTGAGTATCCTTAACTGTTGCGCGGATATTGTTATCGGCAATCATTTTTGCAAGGCTGTCACCCTTTATATACAGCGTGTGCTCAAGCGCCATTCCGTTGTCAAGGCGATAGGCATAGCCGTAATAGTTGTTAAGCAGCAGGTTTTTGTTGTCAAGACCAAGGCTTTTCATATACGGCTGACAGTAGGTGGGGTCAAGACCTGCATGAACATACAGCGAATCATCACCGTTTGCAATATCAACAAAGTTGTAGCGGGCGGAGCGGATGGTACCGATCTCTCCAATCTTTGAAATATCCTTGTACACGGCAAGCAGGCGAGTGATACCGCCTTCAACATATGATTCATATATTATATCGGCGTTTTCAAGCCCTGTCTGTACCCTTTGCGCGTTCAGCTGATTATTTACGGAAAGTGCAACGGGGCGCAGCTTTGTCTGCGCTTCGGTTTCGAGCGTGCGTTCACCCGTAAGCGGATTTATAAAGCCGACGGGCTCGGGCTCGGGGGTTTGTGTTTCTGTCTGCGGCGGCTGCTCGGGGGCGGGTTGCGGCGTTGCCTTTGAGCAGGCGCAAAGCATAAGCATAAGTACTGTTAAAATTGATAAAATCCTTAATTTTTTCATTGTTGCTCCTAAATTGACGGCATTGCGTAAACAATGTTATTATTTTCTGCAAGCGCGGCAAGCACCTGCTTTTGAGACATTTTTGAAGGGATGCGTACCGTCACCTCAATGCCCGCGTTGCCCGATATACCCGAGCGCGGAACGGTAACCTGCGCATCGTGCGCCTTGTACAGCGTTTCGATTGAGTCGACAATCGACATTATCGCATTCACGTCGTTTACCTCTATGTAAATGCGGAATTTACGGCTTTTTTTGATAATATGCGAGTCAAAGCCCGTAAGCAGTGTCATTGTAATTATTGTCAAAAACGATGCGGTGATACCGCCCTCGTAAAAGCCCGCACCGATCGCAAGACCGATTATCGCCGTCGCCCAAAGACCTGCGGCGGTGGTAAGACCGGTGACCTGAAACCTGCCCTTTGAAATGATGGTGCCCATACCGAGAAAGGATATGCCCGACACCACCTGCGCACCGATACGCATTGGGTCAGCCCAGGTAACACCCAGAACATTTACGCTGTATGCGCCGATAAGGGTGGTGATCGCCGCACCGAGACACACCATAATATGTGTACGAAGTCCCGCGGTGCGTCCGTGACGCTCACGCTCAAAGCCGATAAGACCGCCGCATATAACTGCAAGTATAAGTCGGATAATCACCGTTAACACACTATAGCTTCTTAAATTCTGGATAATTGTATCATATAAAGTCATTAAAAAATCACCTTTTGGGGAACTTATTTTGGAAAGTGCTCAAGTACCGCCTTTTGCTTTGGGTCCTTGATATAACCCGACGCGCGCATAGACTTGTATTTGTTTTCGCAAAAAATGATGTGGTCAACAAGCACAAGGTCAAGCTCAAGCATAAGTCGGTTAAACTTGTTTGTAATCACGGTGTCGTCTGCCGACGGCATAACCGACCCGTTATGGTTGTGCGCAAGGATTACACCGCTTGCCTTATATTTGATTATAAGCTCCATAAGCTTTTTAAAATCAAACGGCACGTGGTCAAAGCTACCCTCACCCAGCTTTTGCGTGTGGATATGCTTATACTGCGCATTGATAAGCACCGCATACACCGACTCCGAGTGCGCGCCCACAAAGTAGGGGCGCAGATAATCGACAATCTCGTCCGTTTCAAAAAGACGTCGGCGGTTTTCGCTGCTGTTTTTGCGCAGAATGTTATAAACGAATGCACGCGCCAGCTTTAAGCGGCGTGCGCCCTCTTCGCCGACACCCATAAACTGACGCAGCACATCATACGGCATATCGCAGATGTCAAAAAGCGTGCCATAGCGCGAGAGAAGCTCGTTTGCCGCAAGCGTTGACGAATAGCCGGGGATTATCCCATCAAGCATCATTTCAAGCAGCTCGCGGTCGCTGTACTCTGCACCGAGGTCGATCGCCTTGATTTTTGATACTATCTCACTCGTCATCAGTTTTCTATAACATTTTTAACGCCGTCAAGAATATATTTGGGGCGGTAGGGGAAATTATCAACCTCTGCACGTGCTGTAACACCCGTGAGCACAAGCACCGTGTCGATCTCTGACTCAATGCCCGCGATAATGTCGGTGTCCATTCTGTCACCGATAATTGCGATCTCGTTTTCGTTACAGCCGAGGATGTTGAGTGCACTTCGCATCATAAGCGGGTTAGGCTTACCGAGAAAGTATGCCTGCTTACCGGTAGCAATCTCAATAGGCGACACAAGCGCACGGCAGGCGGGCTCAATAATGCCGCCCTCGGCAGGACCTGTCGCGTCGGGGTTAGTGCCGATAAGCTTTGCGCCGTTTTTAACAAGGCGCACCGCCTTACACATATTTGCAAAGTTGTAGTTTGCGGTCTCACCGATAACAACGTAGTCGGGGTTTACATCGTTCATTGTAATGCCCGCGTTGTAAAGCGCGTTGATAAGACCCGCTTCACCAATAACATAGGCGGTACAGCCCGGCTTTTGCTTTGCAAGATAAGCCGCAGTCGATATGCCCGAGGTGTAAAAGTGCGACTCGTCAATATCAAGACCCATGCGCAAAAGCTTTTGCGCAAGCTCCTTGGGTGAGCGCCCCGAATTATTTGTCAAAAACAAAAACTTTTTATTATTCTCTTTAAGCCATGCGATAAACTCGTTTACACCGGGAAGCAGCTCGTTGCCGTGGTATATAACGCCGTCCATATCGCATATAAAGCCTTTTTTATCCTGAAGCTTCATAAGTCTTTTTGCCTTTCTATAATATATTAACTATATAAAGTAATTATATCCCTATATTAAAGCTTTGTCAATTAAACTAAAAAAATCGGGTTTTTCAACCCGATTTTTTGAATTTATTAATAGCCGTACTTCATTTCTTCTACAAGGTCTTTTGATGCCTGGTTTGAATATTTTTCGGCTTCGGTAACAACATTGTAAGCCGCGTTGCCCGCAAGAGCTGATATAAGATTGCCATATTCGTGGCAGGGAAGTGCGCCTGTTGCGGAGTATACAACGTTACGTGTAACAAAATCAAAGAACTGCTTTCTCTGCTTGTAGTTGAAGTTGTAATACTCAAAGGTGTTGAGGTTATCAAAATATGTCTCTGTAAAACGTGTTGCCCACAGCTCCATAAATTTAAGAGCATACGGCTCATTATCGGGCTTGATCGTCTTTCTGGGAAGCACCATACCAAAGCCGTAGTACTGACAGGTCTCGCGGCCTGTTTCGGTTGTTGCCTTGGGGAAGGGTACCCAGTTGATCTGGATATGCTTTGAATACTCGGTATCACGGTAAACCTGCGTGTACATTGTTGCTGACATAAGCGTTGTACCGAGATAAAGACCGATATGCTCAACCTGTCCGCCTGCCGCGGTGTTAGACCAACCGCCCGACTGCTTGTAGTTTACCACTTGGTTTACGCCTGCTACAAAGTTCCATGCAGCAAGAACCTGCGGGTCAGCCCAGTTGTTGACAAGTGTCGGAACCGGTGCTTCAGTTTCAATCTGAAGCGCAGCCTTGCCGTTAGTTGAATCCCACGAATACGGAATATTTGTGCTAAAGCAAGTCCACGTAACAAGCTCGGAGCCGTCTTTTGTTGTCTTTGGTGCTGACATAAGGTATTTTTTGAATGTATCCCAGTTCCAGACACCCTTTTCCCACATTACGTGCGGGTCAGAAAGACCGAGCTCCTGTGTAAGTGTCTGGTTGTACCAAAGAATGTCAACAACGCCGATAGGTGCAATAAGACGGAGTGTGTTGCCCCATTTGCACATATCCATAGTTGTTTTACAAACGCCGGGGGAAGAACCGAGGTTGTTGATGTTTACAAGTGATGTGATTGATTTTGAAACACAAGGTGCCTGCGGGCAGAGAATTGCGTGGTTGGTATAAATAACATCGCACTGCTTGCCCGAGTTCATATACTGCAGTGCCGAGTTGATTGACCCGTCGTGCTTTTTAACAGTATACTTGATGTCAAGACCGATTTCGTCCTTTAAGTCCTTAAACCACTGCCACTCGGTGATAGTCTCACCCTTTTTGTTGCGGTATGACCACGCAGCAAAGGTGTCGGCAGTAAAGAACTGAAGCTTTGTGCCCCTGAGGTCAGAGATCTTTGTACCCGCACGCACAAAGCCCGTGTCGTTGATGTCAAATGATGGCATTGCCTCGCGGTTTACCTGACGGTCGCGGTTGATAAGCGGGTTCTGGTCAAAGTTGTACTTTGACTGCTCGGTAGCAAAACGCTCCGATTTTTCAAGACCCTGCTCTTCGTCGGGAATAAAGCCGTTATTGTTGGTAACAGCGCCTTGAATACGGTAGTCATCGTCAACATCGTGGTTGCCCGTTTCAATGATGTTACCTTCATCGTCTTCCTTCCACGAGCCCTCGGCTTCACCTTTTTGCTCTGCGTTATCGATAGCCTCTTGCTTTTCTGTGGCTGTCGGGTTTTTGTTGGTATTTGTGTCAGTCTGCTGATTGTTCTGAACATTGTTCTGCGACTGATCGTTGTTTGCACCGCCGTTATCGGTGTCGTCTGTCTGCGAATTGTCGCTGTTTTCTGTACCGCCTTCGTCGTCGGTACCGATAATTGCCTCTTCTTCGTCATCCGGCTTTTTCTTACAGGACACAAAAAGTGTTCCCAGCATCAGCAAGATTACAAAAAGTGCAATAAGTCTGCTGAATTTTCTCATAACTGCTCGCTCCTTTTTTAATAGAGTGATATATTTCGATTATATCTTACAGTTTTACATTTTTCAATACAAAACAAAAAAACGGGAGAAAATTTCTCCCGTTTTAATGCTTTTGGATTAATATCCGTATTTCATTGCTTCAACAAGGTCCTTTGATGCCTGGTTTGCATACTTGGTAGCCTCTGTTACAACGTTGTAAGCAGCGTTGCCCTTGATAGCTTCGCCCATGTTGCCGTAGGTACCAACTGTACCTGTTGCAGAGTAAACAGCGTGACGTGTTACGAAGTCAAAGTACTGTTTTCTCTGTTTGTAGTTGAAGTTGTAGTACTCGAATGTGTTAAGGTTGTCAAAGTATGTCTCTGTAAATCTGGTTGCCCAAAGCTCCATAAACTTAAGCGCTGCGTTTTCGTTTTCAGGCTTGATTGTCTTTCTGGGAAGGAGCATACCGAAGCCGTAGTACTGGCAGGTCTCGCGGCCTGTTTCTGTATTAGCCTTGGGGAAGGGAACCCAGTTTATCTGGATATGCTTTGAGTACTCTGTATCACGGTAAACCTGTGTATACATTGTAGCTGACATAAGGGTTGTGCCAAGATAAAGACCGATGTGCTCTTTCTGTGCACCGCCTGCAGTGTTTGACCAGATACCTGAAGCAGAGAAATTACACTGCTGGTTAACGCTTGCAACAAACTCCCAGGCTGCAAGAACCTGCGGATCATTATAGTTGTTTACGATTGTAGGAACCTCTGCCTCTGTTGCGATTTCAAGGCCTGCCTTACCGTTGGTTGTATCCCATGTGTAGAATGCGTTACCGAAGAAGCAGGTCCATGCAACAAGCTCGTTACCATCCTGTGTGGTCTTGGGTGCTGAAAGCATATACTTTTTGAAAGTATCCCAGTTCCAAACGCCTTTTTCCCACATTACGTGCGGGTCAGAAAGACCGAGCTCCTGGTTAAGAGTCTGGTTGTACCAGAGCATATCAACAACGCCGATAGGTGCGATAAGACGGAGTGTGTTACCCCATTTGCACATATCCATGGTTGTTTTACAAACACCGGGTGAAGAACCGAGGTTGTTGATGTTTACAAGTGATGTGATTGATTTTGAAATACAAAGTGCTTCGGGGCAGAGTGTAACGTGGTTTGAATAGATAACGTCGCACTGTTTACCCGAGTTCATATACTGAAGAACAGAGTTGATTGATGCCTCATGCTTTTTAACAGTATACTTGATGTCAAGACCGATCTCGTCCTTGAGGTCCTTGAACCACTGCCACTCGGTAATGGTCTCACCCTTTTTGTTGCGGTATGACCACGCAGCAAAGGTATCTGCAGTAAAGAACTGGAGCTTTGTGCCTCTGAGGTCAGAGATCTTTGTACCTGCACGAACAAAGCCGGTGTCGTTGATGTCAAATGAAGGCATTGCCTCACGGTTTACCTGACGGTCGCGGTTGATAAGCGGGTTCTGGTCAAAGTTGTACTTTGACTGCTCGGTAGCAAAACGCTCCGATTTTTCAAGACCCTGCTCTTCGTCGGGAATAAAGCCGTTATTGTTGGTAACAGCACCTTCGATACGGTACTCTTCGTCAACCTTGTGGTCGCCGGTCTCGATGATGTTACCTTCCTCATCTTCCTTCCATGAACCTTCAGCTTCACCTTTTTGCTCTGCATTATCGATAGCTTCTTGCTTATCCTGAGCAGTCTGGTTTTTATCAGAGCCGTTGTTCTTGTCAGTGCCGTTATTTTTGCCGTTGTCCTTTTCGTCCTCTTTAGCACCGTCGTCTTTGTTGTCGTCGGTGTTTTCATCGCCGCTGTTTTCGGTGTTACCCTCATCATCAGTGCCGATTACTGCTTCCTCGTCATCGTTTGACTTTTTCTTACACGAAACAGTCAATGTGCCGAGCATAAGAAGAATGAGAAGAACCGCAATTAACTTGCTGATTTTTTTCATAAATATTCTCCTTTTTATAATTTTCGTATGTTTTATTATAACTTTTGTTAACATACTTTTCAACCGATTTTGCAATTTTTTGTCGTGTTAACCAAATAAACCGCGCCTTATTTGGTTAAACTGCGACCAAATATTGCTTTCCTACTTATATATGTAACAAGTCCGCGAAAATGTTTCACTTTTTAAAAAATTTTTTATTTATGGTAGGAGCGGCCGCCGCGTATCATATAGCTTCTGTATATCTGCTCAAGCAGCATACCGCGTGCAAGCTGGTGGGGGAAGGTCATTTTTGACATTGAAAGGCGCATATCGCACATCTTTTTTACGCTGTCGGCAATACCGTGCGACGAGCCGATGAACATTGTCACGCGTCCCTGCTGTAAAAACGCACGCTCAAGCAGGTCAGCAAGCTTTTCGCTTTCATACTGCGTGCCCTCAATGCAAAGCGCAATTTTATATGAGCCCATATCGCAGGCAGAGAGCATTGCGCGTCCCTCGTTTTCAAGCGCACGCTCAATGTCGGCGTCTGTGGGGTCGGTCGTCAGTTTAAACTCATTAAGCTCTGTTATATTCAGCTTACAAAAGCGTGTCAGCCGCTTCTGATACTCCGCGCACAGCTCACGCAGATACTTTTCCTTAAGAGTGCCGACGCAGATTATATCAAGCCTTTCCATTTAACAGCCTTTCCGCCTTCAACACGGCTATCTGTGTTTTTCCGTCAGCAATGGTGCCGTCCATAACGGCGTTCACAGCATCTGACAGCGGCATCTTTATAATTTCTAAAAACTCACCCTCGTCGAGCTGCTGACCAATATATTCAAGGTCGGTTGCAAGAAAAATATACGTTATTTCAGAGTCATATGCGGGGGTGGGAGCAAAGCTGCCGAGTGAAATAACGTTTTTTGCAGTAAATCCGAGCTCTTCTATCATTTCACGCTTTGCGCACTCAAGCGGGTCCTCGCCGACCTCAAGCTTACCTGCACAGATTTCAGTAAACATTTCGCCAACACCGCAGCGGTACTGACGCACAAGAGTCACATTGCCATCGCTGTCTACCGGCAAAATGCCCGCGCCGCCCGAATGAAGCACAAGCTCACGCGGCGCTTTGTTTCCGTTTGCAAGCTCGTTTATATCGCGTGCAACGGTAAAAATCTTTCCTTTAAATATAATTTCACGGCTTAACTGTTTTTCAAAAATATCCATCGTAATCTCCTATATGCTGTCGCGCATTTTTACATACTGCGCAAATTTTTTTACTTCGTCAAGAAGGCTGTCGGGCACATCCTCCGTTTCAAACAGCGCATATTTTAACTGCGCGTCGGTGATTTTTACCACCGTTTTTTCGCCGCAGGCGATGTTTATAAGCTCACTTTCTGTAAGCCCCATTACGCTTGCAAGCTTTGACACGGTCTGTGATGTGAGGTTTACGGGTCTACCCGTTCTCACGTCCTGCCCCTTTTCAATACTGTCAATGTGCGTGTGGCTCATTGAGCAAAGCTCGCCGAATGCGCGCAGCGACAGCTTGTTTTTGATTCTGTAATTTCTTACATACTCACCTATTCCATTATTTATCATCATAATCACCCTATAGCATTGTAATATAAAAACATCAGTTTGTCAACTTTTTTGTTGTTTATAGTTGACAAAGCCTGTCCACTCGTGTACAATATAAATAACATAATATCGGAGGTGTGGAAAATGGAAACAACAGAATATATTTGTGCCGCCTGCGGCAAAGCGTTTAAAGAGAGCATTACCCTCACGACCGAGGTGGGTAAGTATACGGGCTGTCCACACTGCGGGTGCTGGGATTATGACAAAAAGCAAAAGCAGGTGATGACAAAAAGCCAGCTAAAGCAATATCTGCATCTTGAACGCGAGATAGCATCAATGGAGGAGCAGCTCAACGAGTTTGAAAAACAGGGAAAGCAGGATACCGAGCTTTACGAGATGTATCACAACAATTTATTGCGGTGTATGGCGCTGCGCCTTAAAATCCGTACCTTTATATTTAATATTGACGATTCAATGATCAGACAGATTTTTGAAGCAAGGTACATAAAGGGACTGACCTGGCCGGCGACGGCACTGCGCATAAACGGGTATTACACGCCCGATTATCTGCGAATGCTTCACGACCGATACCTTAAACAAGAGGACTAACATTATACTTGAAACAGACGGCTTTTTGATATATAATTAAAGTTGAATAATAAAATCTATCCGAAAGGAAAAAGCATTATGAAAACTTATGATTATGTCATTGTCGGCAGCGGTCTGTTCGGCAGTGTATTTGCCTACCTTGCCGGGCTTGACGGCAAGAGCTGTCTTGTAGTTGAAAAGCGTGACCACACGGGCGGCAACGTTTACTGCGAAAATATTGAGGGAATTACCGTGCACAAGTACGGCGCACATATCTTTCACACCTTCGACAAGGAAGTGTGGGAGTTTGTGACGGGGCTTTGTGAGTTTAACCGCTACACAAACTCGCCCGTTGCCTACTACAAGGGTCAGATGTACAATATGCCCTTCAATATGAACACATTTTCAAAGATGTGGGGCGTGCGCACTCCTGCAGAAGCTAAAAAAATGATTGACAAGCAGCGCAAGGAGATCAAGGGCGAGCCGAAAAACCTCGAGGAGCAGGCGATCAGCCTTGTCGGCCGCGATATTTACGAGGCGCTTGTAAAGGGATATACCGAAAAGCAGTGGGGAAGACCCTGCACCGAGCTGCCCGCATTCATCATCCGCCGTCTGCCCGTCAGATTTATCTACGACAACAACTACTTCAACGACCCCTATCAGGGCATTCCGATAGGCGGCTACAACGTGCTCATTGACAAGCTGCTTGAAAAAGCTGACGTCATCACAGGCGTTGACTTTTTGAAGGAGCGCGAAAAATACACCGCAATGGGCAAAAAGCTTGTTTACACCGGCACAATCGACTCGTACTTTGACTACAAGTACGGCGCACTCGAATACAGAAGCGTACGCTTTGACACAAAGCTTCTTGACACCGACAACTACCAGGGCGTTGCGGTCGTGAACTACACCGATGTCAAGCCGTCATACACACGAATCATCGAGCACAAGCACTTTGAATTCGGTACACAGGAAAAGACGGTTATTTCAAAGGAGTACCCTGCAAAATGGCGCAAGGGTATGGAGCCGTATTATCCCGTTAACAACGACAAAAACCACGAAAAGTACGAAAAATACCGTGCACTCGCCGAAAACGAAAACGTTATCTTCGGCGGTCGACTTGCAGAGTATAAATATTACGATATGGACAAGGTTATCCGCTCTGCTCTCGATTCTTATAAAGAAAACGCATAAAATAAAAAGGGAAGGCTATAAAAAGCCTTCCTCTTTTTTACAAAAATTTACGGCATCACAGTTAAGTGATGCCGTAATTTTATTATTTCATAAATCCGCTGTGGAGTGTGAAGAGAATCTGTGAAGCCTGCTCACGTGTTGCAGTATCCTGCGGACCGAACGCGCCTGTTGTATGGCCGTTGATGATATCAGCCATCTGGCAGGTCTTAACAGCTGCCTTTGCGTATTTTGCAATGCTTGAAGCATCTGTGAATGTAATCTCTGCTTCTTTAGCAACGAGATTGATGTTCATAAAGTTTGCAAAGTTTACAACCATTACAGCAAGATCCTGACGTGTGATCGACTTGTTGGGTGAGAAGGTTGTATCGGATGTACCCGAAACGATGCCGTTCTCGTTTGCCCACTTGATAGCAGCAGCGTAGTATTTACCTGCGGCAACGTCGGAGAACTTGGTTGTTGCAGCCTTGTTTGCAGCATCTGATGTATCAACGCCTGCCATACGGGCAAGGATAGTTACAAACATACCGCGTGTTACTTCTTTACCAACACCGAACTCTGTCTTTGAAACACCGCTTACAAAGCCGTATGAGGTTACATAGTCAACAGCGTTCTTGTACCAAGCGCTCTTAACGTCCTTGAAGCTCTTTGAAGAATCCTCAATTGTAACAGTAAGCTTTGTGCCTTCAGCTGTGACTGTAACGCTTTCACCGCAAACTTCGCAAGTTGCGGTCTTTGTACCGTCAGCTGTTGTTGTAGCGTCTTTGTTGTAGGTGAACTCGCCCAATACGTGATACTTATCACTTGCGGGGAAGTTGGGATCGTCAATTGTGTTTACAGCACGGCAACCGTCAACTGTACATATAGCTGATTTTGTACCGTTTTTCTGACATGTTGCAGTACCGTCGTAGGTGTACTCGCCCCATGTATGATCAACAGTTGCTTTGAGGTGTTCCTCACATACCTGTGTCTGATAAGCACCGCAGCCGTATTCGCACACGCGGGTCTCTGTACCGTCTTTACAGCAGGTAGCGTCATTGTTATATACAAACTCGCCCCATTTATGTGCAGTTTTTGCAATCGGATAAAGCTCAGCGTTTGTTCTTGTGTCGGGGGTGCCGCACCATTTACATGCGCCGGTCTCTGTACCTGCTTTTACGCAAGTTGCATCATTATTATATACGTAGTTTTCAAAAGCACACGGAACCTTTGAGTTGGGCTTTTCAACAGTCTGTGTTTCGATACAGCCTGTATTTTTACAGCTTACAACATGAGTACCGTTTGTCTGGCAGGTAGCATCGTTATTAAATTCGCCTGCGAGCGACCAATCGTGCTGTACACAATCAACGCCTGCAGTTACTTCTACTGTGTAGATAAACTCGTAATCAGTTTCTCCATAAGTATATGTTACAACATAGTAGTAGTCTTCAGATGAACCGATACCGATTTCGTCCGGTGTAACCTCTGCGGGATCAAGGGCGTTTGTACCTTTTTTGTTAGAAGCCCATCTGCCTGTGTTTTTACCTGCTGCGGTAATAACATCAAGCTCTGCAAGTGTGCCGCCGTAAATTCTTGCTGAAATTGTAAAGCCTGAAAGGTCAATGTATCTGATGTTGTTGCCTTCTGTTGTTACGGCTGTTACAAGAATGTCTTCGTTAGTGATCGTCTTTGCAAAGTCGAGGTAGAAAGCTTCTTTGCCCATTGATGATACATACTGACCGATAAGTCCGCCTGTTGTATGAGCGTCGCCTTCTTCTGAAACAAATGCGTTTTTGTTTACGGGGTTGTTATCAGTAAGACCAACATCAAGTGCTGCGTCTTTATCGTCAAAACCGATAAGTGTGTTGTTATCAACATCGATGTTACCGATGATTGCGAGGTTGGGGTCGCTGTAGAAGGGCTTGAGAACAGAAGCGGTATTGTTCTGTATAAATGCCTTTTTACATTCGTTTGCACCTGTCTGGAATGCAATGTTATCTTTTATCTCAAGTGATGAAAGAAGTGTAGTAACAACTGTGATAAGTGTTTTACCTGCAGCTGCAGAAGGAACTGAATTGTAGAAAATATTGTTTTCGATTGTTACTTCATAAACGTAGCCTTCAGGAAGTACTTTAAGGTCGTTATTACCTCTGGGACCCTGGAAGCCGAGCGGAACAAGCGCGCTTGCTGTGTTACCGTTTCTGAAGTTTGAATTTATAACTGTAAAGGAGCCTGACTTAACTGCCGCGCCGGTCTTGAAATGACCGAGTGTGTTATCAGTTTTTTCGCCGTTTGCTGCGAAATCAAAGTAGAGATTGTCGATTGTAACGTTTGCAGGAACAAAGTCGTTGAACAAACGCGCTGCGTTTCTCATATTCTTAACATAGAGGTTTGTTACTGTAAACGAATCGTCATATGTATCGCTGAAGCCGGAATATTCGATATCCATAAACTGATTGTCGATATACTCAACCTGAGTGTTGTTTGCGTTTGTTGAACGCTTATTTATAAGGTTGAATACCATATCAACTGTCGACTCGCCGATGTTGTTTTTGATAAGACCTTCGTCTCTTGCATCGGTGTATTCGCTTGCTCTGATATGCTCAACAACTGTGTTGTTAAGAACGATGTCAAGACCGCCGTAAGCTTTACCGTCTTTACCCATTGTTCTGAGCGTATCGTTGAACTGACCGCGGATCGTCAGACCTTCGAGGTAGAGGTTGCCTTCAAGACCGTCTGCGATTCTGATATCGTCAAAAGCGGTGTCAGCGTACGCTGCCCAGTCGCTGTCAAGCTTCCAATCGTCGCCGATAACGCTCTCTGCGTCTGCTTTGTCAACGGGGTTGATGCCTGCGTTTGTACCGTAGTAGTTAGCGGCATACTCAAAGGTGTATTCGCCGTATTCGCCAGAAGGAAGGAGAACGTTAGGAGTTTTAACGCCTGCCATCTGTGTTTTAAGCATTGACATGCTGTCGAATACAAGACTGTTATCTACCTTAAATTTATAATAGTCGTCGCCGAGGAAGCCGTAGCCGTATGTAAAGCCGTCTGCCTCAACCTCGGTATCTTTAACAAATACAGCAGTATCTTCGAAAACAAACTTCTTGCCTGCAAACTCAAAGCCGTTTTCCATAAACGGACCGTTGAAGTCAACGGGTGTTGCAGCAATTACTTTAATCTGGTAAACGGTGTCAAAGTCAGCACCGTCGTAGTATGCACGAAGGTAGAAGGTTGCTGTTTTGTTTTCAGCAATTTTTGCAATATCAACTGTTTCAAGTGTATCGTCGAAATCAGATGTGCTTGAAAGCTGGAAGAATACTTCAGCCTTTGCAGCTGTGTCGGGGTTTGATGTGAAAACAGGTGTAATAACCGAAGCTTCACCAAGACACTTGATTGAAATTGAGTCTGCACCGATCTCAACTTCGCTTCCCGGTCCGAAGTCAACGTCTGTTACCTTGATTTTGCTCGAATAAACCATATCGTAGCCGAGGAGGTATGAGCCCGAGCAGCCTACAGGGTTACCCTTTACAGCTGCGAGAACCTCACCGGGAGCACTAACGTAATCTTCAACGTTTTCCATAACAGTGCTTACAGTAAAGTTGTCCTCGATGAACATGGGAACGTTTGCTTTAAGCTTAGCATCCGCTGTAGCATCTACACCAAGAAGTATATTACCTGTAACTTTAAAGGTTTCTTCTGTAAACAGACCCTGCGAAGGATCGCCATTGCCCATAAAGAGCGGAACAGCAGTTTCCGAGTTTGCAGTTGTCGCAACAACAAAGTTGTTTGTAACCTCAACCTTTGACCATGAGTCGTTTACTATATAAATGAAGCCGCCGCACTGGTTGGTGTTGTAAAGAACGTTGTTGTCATAGTACAGCTCACGTGTTGTTGCAACACCGTCTGCTCTTTGAGCAAGCTGCCAGTAGGGGGCGTTGCCTGTGCCGCTGCGGCGAAGGTTTGAGTTTTTGAAGGTCATGCTTGAATTTGCAAAGTATGACTTAAGATGGTCGTTTGTTTTAAGGAACGCAGTCTTTGTAAAGTCAACGTAAAGACCGTCAAAGTTCATATGGGGAAGGTGGCGTGTGTTATCGCCGAAGAAACGGCTGGCACTTGACGAGGTACCATCAATTGTATGGAGCCAGAAGTTTTTGAAGGTTACTGAGTCAGTACAGTTAACACTCTTGTTGTTGTAGCCCTTTAAAATGTTTGAGTTGGTCTGCTCACCGGCCATTTTACAGTTCTTGATGTAAAAATCGATTGCGGGAGCGCCGTCTGTACGGTCAACACCGAGGTCGATGTACTTTGAAATTGTAAAGCCGTAAATACCGGCCCAATTCTCAACATCGCCGTTTACCTTGATGTCGCCGACTTTCATTTCATTGGCTTTATATGTTTCGTTCGGTGTCCAGTCTGCACCCTGTGACGCGATAGCATTAAAGTCATCTGTCATTTCAATCATAGGTGCTGTGTTCCAGTTAAGACCGTACACATTCGACTCCATCTCAACAACGAGGTTGTCGCCGGCGGTCCAGCCGGTAACGATGATGTCGGGAGAAGCGATTTCAGCCTCTTTTGCATATGCGTATGCATCTGCAAGTGATTTGAACGCATTTGTGCCGACAACGAATGTGTAGTCAGCGCCGTCCCACGTACGTGTTACGGTTGCGCCGTTATCTTCTGTAATTGTGGTGTCAACGAGCAGAGCTGTGTTTGCGATCTGCGGAACACCGTCAACGGTAACTGAACATACGTATGATGTTGCAAACGGTGAAGCATCAGCCACTGCAAAAACAGTGAGCATTGAAACTAACATAAACACCGTAAGTACCATTGATAAAACGCGGGTTTTTGTTTTATTCATAAGTTTACACTCCTTTGTAAATTTTATGCTGAGCATAT
>JAZQDN010000058.1:0-40887 GCA_045546815.1 Eubacteriales bacterium | reverse complement strand
TCCTAAGACCGCTTGGCCTCCGACTTGACTTTTTGTTCTGGCTGTTTTCGAGTGAAACGGGCAAAAAATTTGTCACAAACGAGCTCGATTTTATCGCGCCCTTTGACACCTTTGCCGATGACGAGATTCCCACCGACCCGCTTGCACGCGAGGTTATAAAGTGGAGCTCGCGAAACGACGTAAGCTCTGTTACGTGGAACTTTACACTGTTCCCCAGCCAGTCGTTCAAAAACACCTTCGGCTCTGCGCTTTTGCAGTATGCACAGGGCACGCGCGACTGGAACGATGTAGTAACAACTGTCACAGAATCGTGGAAGGCGGAAAGCGATAAGCTGTAATGAATAGACGACTTAAAAACTATTTTCCGATATTTGTACTGCCGCTTTTAATAGCGTTCACCGCCTTCTTTATCGTGCCGTTTGTAATGGGCATTTATCTGTCGCTTTGTGAGTTTACAACGCTCGAAAACGCGACCTTCACCGGCTTTGCCAACTACCTGAAGGTGTTCTCGGACAAGGGTTTTTTAAACTCGCTGTGGTTTACTGCCGCATTTACTGCGGTGTCTGTCATCAGCGTAAACGTGCTCGCGTTTTTTCTCGCGCTTGCACTCACGCGAAAGCTAAAGGGCTCAAACCTTTTCCGCACCGTCTTTTTTATGCCCAATCTCATCGGCGGCATAGTCCTCGGCTATATCTGGAACCTTATCATAAACGGCATCCTCGGTCAGTTTGGCGTGGATATAACCTATAACGCAAGCTACGGCTTCTGGGGACTTGTCGCCGTTATGAACTGGCAGCTTGTGGGGTATATGATGGTAATTTACATCGCGGGTATACAGAGCATCCCCACCTCGCTTATGGAGGCATCGCAGATTGACGGCGCGTCGCCCTTTCAGACGCTTCGCAAGATCATTCTGCCGATGATAATGCCGTCTATCACCATCTGTACCTTTCTCACTCTTTCAAACTCGTTCAAGCTGTTTGACCAGAACCTTGCGCTGACAAACGGCGCGCCGGGTAACTCTACCACAATGCTCGCGCTCGATATCTATAACACCTTTTACACAACGGTGGGTCAGCAGGGCGCGGGTCAGGCAAAGGCGGTTGTGTTTTCGCTGATCGTTGCAGTGATTGCGTTTTTACAGCTTAAGATCACGCGGGGCAGGGAGGAGCAGCTATGATAAAACACCGTGCGTATAAAATAATACTATATATCACACTCATTATCGCGGCGGCGGTGTTTATCGCGCCAATCGTCATTGTCGCCTATAACTCGCTCAAAAACAAGCTGTATATTATGAGCGACCCCTTTGCCCTGCCAAACGCGCAGACCTTTGACGGCGGCAACTACCTTCGCGGAATAATAAACTCGGGACTTTTCGGTAACTGGTTTTCGGCGCTGACAGGTGCTGTTTCCAAAACGGGCGTGTTCGGTGCGTTCGGCCGTTCACTGTTTATAACCGCCTTTTCCGTCGGTGCAATGGTGCTTTGCTCGTCAATGGCGGCGTGGTACATCAACCGCTCGGGCTCAAGACTGTGCAGGGCGATCTACTACCTGTTTTTATTCAGTATGGTCGTGCCGTTTCAGATGGTAATGTACACAATGACAAACGTGGTGATGAGTCTGTCGTTCAATAACCCCGTCGGCATAATTTTTGTGTATCTCGGTTTCGGAGCGGGTCTTTCGGTGTTTATGTACTCGGGCTTTGTAAAAAGCGTGCCGCTCGAGATTGAGGAGGCGGCAATGATAGACGGCTGTAACCCGCTGCAGACGTTTTTTAAGATTGTCTTTCCCGTGCTAAAGCCAATTACCGTAACCGTCGCAATTTTGCAGACGATGTGGGTGTGGAACGACTACCTGTTGCCATATTTAATACTCGGCTCAAAGCATAAAACCGTGCCCGTTGCGATACAGCTTGCAATGCAGGGTGCCTACGGTGCGGTTGACTGGGGCTCGTTTATGGCAATGCTGGTTGTCGCGATAATCCCCATTATAATTTTTTATCTTTTCGGACAAAAATATATCATAAACGGCGTTGTCGCAGGCGCAGTCAAAGGATAATTATATAACGGTAGGGGAGGGGCTTGCTCCTCCCGCAAAAAGTAAAAGGAGATGAGTCTTACTCATCTCCTTTTATCATATCGGGTCTTAACCTTTTTGTTATTTCTACGCTTTGCTCCAGCTTCCATTTTTCAATGTTGGCGTGGTGCCCCGACAGCAGTATATCGGGTACGCGTTTGCCGTGCCATTCTTCGGGACGTGTGTACTGCGGATGCTCAAGCAGCCCGTTATAGTGGCTTTCTTTTTCAAAAGCCTCGCTGCCCGCAAGCACGCCGTCTATCATACGGCTGACACAGTCGATAAGCACGCAAGCTGCAAGCTCGCCGCCCGTCAGTACGTAATCACCGATAGATATCTCCTCGTCGACGATTTCGTCAAGCACTCGCTGGTCAACGCCCTCGTAGTGCCCGCACAGAATAACAATGTTATCCATTTCAGACAGCTCTTTTGCGCGCTTTTGCGTAAGCACCTTGCCCTTTGGCGACATATAAACGGTGTGCGGCTTTGCTTTAAGATCCTTTGTAATGTCGCAGTAGCAGTCGTAAATGGGCGCGCACTGCATAACCATACCGTATCCGCCGCCGTAGGGGTAGTCGTCTACCTGATTGTGCTTGTTGTTTGCATAGTCACGGATGTTAACGGCGTTAACCGTCAGTATCCCGTTTTTTGCAGCACGCCCGATAATGCTTTCGCTCATCGCGTTTTCAATCATTTCGGGAAACAGCGTCATTACGTCAAATCTCATTCAAATAACCCCTTCATCGGCTTGATGGTTATGCGTCGGCTGTCAATGTCGATGTCAATAATCACATCGTCAATTTTGGGTATAAGCACCGTTTTGTCTTCCTTTGTCACCTCAAAAACGTCGTTTGCACCCGTCTGAATAACGTTTGTCACCTTGCCGTAGCACTCGCCGCTGTCAACGTCGTAAACCATACAGCCCTTGAGGTCCTCGATAAAATATCTGCCCTCTTCCAGCTCGATATCGTCCTTGTCAATGTATACAATACTGCCGACAAGCGCCTCTGCTGCATTAATGCTGTCTATTCCTTCAAACCTCACAAGTGCCTGTCCCTTGTGCACGCGGGCTGACGCGATCTCCTTCGGCTCGCCGTTTATGTACAGCACATCAAACTCGCACAAAAAGTCCGCATCGTCGCAGTAGGGGAAAATACGCACCTCACCGCGAAGCGCGTGCGTGTTTACAATTTTTCCGGCTTTTAATAAATTATCGTTCATAATTATTTCTCCAAAAACAAAAGGAAGGCGCACGCCTCCCCTTCAAAAAGTTATTTAATTTCAATAACAACTTTTTTCGACAGCTTGTAAGATGCCGACTTTACAATAGAGCGGATAGCCTTGGCGATTTTGCCGTGCTTGCCGATAACTCTGCCCATATCGTCCTCAGCCACGCTGAGAGTGTATACGATAGCGTCATCGTTTTCCTCTTCTGTAACGGTTACAGCATCAGGCTGGTCTACCAGCGACTTTGCAAGATAGATTATAAGTTCTTTCATAATGTAATTCCAATCCTAAATAGTAATGAAAACAGCCAATTATTAAAGAACGCCTTCTTTTTTAAGCAAAGCCTTAACAGTGTCTGTGGGCTGAGCGCCGTTTTTAATCCAGTTCTTTGCCTTGTCAGCATCGATTGTTACTGTTGAGGGCTCTGTGCAGGGATTGTAAGTACCAATCTCCTCGATAAATCTACCGTCGCGGGGGAATCTTGAATCTGCAACAACGATTCTGTATGTGGGAGCGTGAGTTGCACCAAGTCTTCTGAGTCTGATTTTTACAGCCATTTTTTAGGTCTCCTTTCGTGTTTTTTTATATACCAAATCCGCGGAGAAGATTCTTTTTGCTCTTTCCCTTGGAATTCAGCTGCTTAAATAATTTGTTCATCTGCTCAAACTGCTTGAGCAGTCGGTTTACCTGTTCTACCGACGTACCGCTGCCCGCCGCAATTCTTTTTCTGCGCGATGCGTTCATAACCGACGGGTCGTCGCGCTCCTGCGGTGTCATCGACAGAATGATCGCTTCAACTCTTGCGATCTGCTTTTCGTCGACGCTGACGTTTTTCATCTGCGCGCCCATGCCCGGCATCATTCCGAGCAGGTTTTCGAGCGGACCCATCTGCTTTATCTGCTTCATCTGCACCAAAAAGTCAGACAGCGTAAATTTGTTTTGCTTTAATTTCTGCTCAAGCTCCTCTGCCTGCTTTTCGTCAAAGGCCGCCTGCGCCTTGTCAATAAGTGTGAGCACGTCGCCCATACCGAGTATGCGCGATGCCATTCTGTCGGGGTGGAACGGCTCAATATCGTCCATCTTTTCGCCGACACCGGCAAACTTAATGGGCTTGCCCGTGATATGCTTGACCGACAGTGCCGCACCGCCTCTTGTGTCGCCGTCCAGCTTTGTAAGAACAACGCCGTCGATGTCAAGAAGGTCGTTAAAGCTCTGTGCCACGTTTACCGCGTCCTGACCCGTCATCGAGTCGATAACAAGCAATATCTCCGTCGGGTTTACCTGCGCCTTGATCTCTTTTAACTCGTCCATAAGCTGCTCGTCAATGTGCAGTCGACCCGCGGTATCTATAAATACAATGTCGTTTCCGTGTTTTTTTGCGTGCTCAATACCCGCCTTTGCAATCTTGACGGGGTTCTTTTCACCATCGATCTTAAAAACGGGAACATCGACCGACTCGCCCACAATGCAAAGCTGTGAGATAGCCGCAGGTCTGTACACGTCGCACGCCACCATGAGCGGACGCTTGTGCTGACCCTTAAAGTACTTTGCAAGCTTACCGCAGTGGGTGGTCTTACCTGTACCCTGCAGACCCACCATCATAACAACGGTAGGCGGTGCCGATGAAATTTTTATCTTTGAAACCTCCGAGCCCATAAGGGACGTCAGTTCCTCGTTTACAATTTTAATAACCTGCTGTGACGGTGTAAGACTCTCAAGCACGTCACTGCCGACACATCGCGCCGATACACTGTTTATAAATTCCTTTACAACCTTGTAGCTGACGTCAGCCTCAAGCAGTGCAAGCTTGATTTCGCGCATTGCCACCTTAACGTCACTTTCGGTAAGTGCGCCCTTGCGCTTTAAGTTTTTAAACGCCTGCGCAAGCTTGTCAGAAAGCCCTTCAAATGCCATATGCTACTCCCCGTGTGACTCGCTGAAAACTTCCAGCTCGTTTAAAATATCGTCACAAAACTCGGCAATATCCTTTGAGTAGCTGTGACGCGAGTTGATATCCTTGATATTTTCCGTGAGATTCTTTATTGTCGCCACCTTGTCGTCGATACCCGCGTACTTTTCGTAAAACCCGAGCTTTTCTTCCATTTCAAGAAGAATCGCCTCGCCGCGCTTGATTGAATCGCGCACGCCCTGACGGGTGATTTTGGTGTGCTGTGCAATCTCCGCAAGCGAAAGGTCTTCGTTATAATATAAATCCAGCGCATCAAGCTGTTTGTCAGTAAGTATTCCGCCGTAAAAATCCATAAGCAGAGAAATTTTAAAGTCTTTCATTTGCGGCCTCCCTTGGAAAATTATTACTGTAAAGTCATCTGCTTTACACTCGCATAGTATACTACATTTTGTACAATTTGTCAATACCCTTTATTATCAAAAAATCACTTGATAGAAAATGTATTGTATAATATAATAGTTAAGAGGTGATTTTATGAAAAAACTCGGGTTTGGACTTATGCGCCTGCCGCAAATGCAAATAGACGGCAAGGATGTTATTGATATTGAGCTTACAAAGCGGATGGTGGACAAATTTATTTCCGCCGGCTTTACATATTTTGACACCGCCTGGATGTACTGCGATTTTGAGAGCGAAAACGCGGTGAAGACTGCGCTGACAAGCCGCCACCCGCGCGATAGCTTTACCCTTGCGACCAAGCTGCACTGCGCCTTTTTTGAAACAAAAGATGAGCGTGAGGACTATTTCAATACCCAGCTTAAAAAGACGGGTGTTGACTATTTTGACTACTATCTTATCCACGCGATAAACAAGGAGATGTATCAAAAGCATACCGACCTTGACAGCTTTGAATGGCTTGTACAAAAAAAGCGTGACGGACTTGTAAAACATATCGGCTTTTCTTTTCACGACGATGCGCAGTTTTTGGATAAGGTGCTGACCGAGCACCCCGAGCTTGAGTTTGTTCAGTTGCAGATAAATTATCTTGACTGGGAGAGCACGCGTGTGCAGTCGCGCCTTTGCTATGAGACCGCCTGCAAGCATAACATTCCCGTTATTGTGATGGAGCCCGTCAAGGGCGGCACCCTTGCAAACCTGCCAAAGCGCGCAGCAAAGCTGCTTGATGACAGCTCTGCCGGTATGTCACACGCGTCGTGGGCACTGCGCTTTGCCGCAAGCCTCGATAACGTGTTTATGGTGCTGTCGGGTATGAGCAATATGGAACAGCTTGACGATAATATTTCCTTTATGAGCGATTTTAAACCGCTCACCGACGGACAGCGCGATATTCTCAAACAGGTCCGCCGTATAATAATCGACGAAAAGCTTGTACCCTGCACAGCGTGCGAGTACTGCCTGCCCGTCTGCCCGCAGAATATAGCGATACCAAAGCTGTTTTCACTCTATAACGCCAACCGCAGAATAGATGCAAAGGATAAGGCGGCGTTTGCGGATATTCCGAGCGAGTGTATCGAGTGCGGTGCCTGTAAGGAGGTCTGTCCGCAAAAGCTCGATATCCCCGCACATATCAGTCATATCAATCGATTTTACAGTTAAAAAAGCTCCCAAACGGGAGCTTTTTTATTTAAAACTCGCTGACAACGCTTTTAGAGCACTCTTTCGGCGAATACTGCCAGCTGTCGATATGCTCGCCGTCGTAAAGATACTCTATCGGCTCTTTTGTGTACTGCTCGCCCGTGCACTCGACGATTGCGAGCTTCACCTTCATTTTTTCGGGTATAATGCTCTTTATGTACACGCTTACCCGCGTGCCCTCTTTTACGTCGTCACACGGCTCTGCAAGCCCCGCAAGGTTTGGCGTCAGCTCAATAAAAATTCCGTAGCTTTCAACGCTTCTGACGACCCCTGACACCGTCTGCCCCGCCTTAAACCTTGATGCGTTCTGCTCCCACGTGCCGAGCAGCTCCTTGTGCGATACCGTTATCTTGCCGCTCTTTTTGTCAATGTCTTTTATAATGACCTTCACGTTCATTCCCGAATAAAATCTGCAGTCGGGGTGGTCGATTCTCGACACCGAAATGCTGTCAATCGGAATCATTGAAACAATGCCGCATCCGATGTCGCAAAACGCGCCGAACTGCTCAAGATGGGTGATTTTTGCGTCGACAATATCCCCCGATTTAAAATTTTTGCATATATAATCAAGACACTCGCGCTGTGCACTCGCGCGCGATAAGACCGCCGTCCCGTCGTCGAGTATATCGGTCACCTTAAAGCATACGTACTTGTTCACCCGCGTTATTATCGCAACGTCCTTGACGCTTCCGTCGCTTATGCCGAGCGCCGCCTCGCTTCGCGGTATAACTGCGTTTACCCCGCACACCTTTAAGTGCAGATTATGCTCGCTGTCGCACATAAGACACCGCGCCTCGTGAATGGTGCCCAGCTCCATTGCGCGCTGCAGCTCCTTTGCCTTGCCAAAAAGTGCGCGTCCCTCTCCTTCGGGCATATATTCCTTGTTTTTCATTGTAAAACCTCCTAATAGCTTTACTACAAATCTATTCACGCTCCCGCCCGCAAATTACATAAAAAATTTAATTATCCCCTTTTAATTTATATATTAGTATGTTATAATATTTTAGTTAAGGAGAATAGACTAATGGATGTAAGAGTTGGCGATAAACTGATAATGAAAAAACAGCACCCCTGCGGTAATAAGCAGTTTACGGTGCTTCGCGTCGGTATGGATTTTAAAATCAGGTGTGACAGCTGCGCCCGTGAGGTAATGGTGCCGCGTGTCAAAGCCGAAAAGAACATCAAATCAATTATCCGAGGAGAAGAACAATGATAAATAAGATAAAAGAGATTTATGACCACTATAACGAGCTTGGGGAAAAGCTGGCTGATCCCAACATAATCAGCGACCAGGCGGCTTATACAAAGCTTATGCGTGAGCATAAGCACCTGACCCCCATTATCGATAAATATAACGAATACGTGGCAAACGAAACTACAATAACCGACAGTGCCGAGCTTTTGGCTGATCCCGACCTTGACGACGAAATGCGCGAGCTTGCAATTGAGGAGGAGCGCGAGGCAAAGGAGGCACTCGTACGTATAGCCGAGGAGCTTAAGGTGCTGCTTTTACCACGCGACGAAAACGACGATAAAAACGTTATTATCGAAATCCGCGGCGGCGCGGGCGGCGAGGAGGCGGCGCTTTTTGCTGCCAACCTCTACCGTATGTATACAATGTATGCCGAGACCAAGGGCTTTAAGTACGAGGTTTTAAACCTTTATGACACAGAGCTCGGCGGCATCAAGGAGATATCATTTTCTGTCAGCGGCGAGGGCGCATACTCGCGCTATAAGTTTGAGAGCGGTGTTCACCGCGTTCAGCGTGTCCCCGAGACAGAGAGCGGCGGCAGAATCCATACGTCAACGGTAACCGTTGCGGTGCTTCCCGAGGCGGAGGAGGTCGATTTTGAGATCAACCCCACCGACCTTCAGATCGACACCTATCGCTCGTCGGGCGCGGGCGGTCAGCACGTAAACAAAACCGAGAGTGCTATACGTATAACCCACCTTCCGACAGGTCTTGTTGTCGAGTGCCAGGATGAGCGCTCACAGCACAAAAACAAAGAGCGCGCACTCAAAATCCTTCGTTCGCGCCTTGTTGATATGGAACGCGAAAAGCAAAATGCAGAAATCGCATCGGAGAGAAAGCTGCAGGTCGGCACGGGCGACCGCAGTGAGCGTATCCGTACCTATAACTACCCGCAGGGTCGCGTTACCGACCACCGCATCGGCCTTACACTTTACAAGCTTGAACAAATTCTTAACGGCGCGCTTGACGAGGTGATCGATGCACTCATTACCGAGGACCAGGCAGAAAAGCTTAAAGGCTCGCAGGAATAAAATGAACACTTTTATTGATTTATTTAATACAGACGACATAAACCTCGATAAGCTGTCAAAATACGCGGATATGCTAAAGCGCGGCGAGCTTGTCGTTTTTCCGACAGAAACGGTGTACGGTCTCGGCGCAAACTGCCTTGACAGTGCGGCTGTCGAAAAAATCTTCAAGGTAAAAAACAGACCCGCCAATAACCCGCTTATCGCGCATATCAGCGATATCTCAATGCTCGGTGTCGTTGCGCGCGAGGTGGACGACAGCCTTTATCCGCTCTTTTCAGCCTTTTGGCCGGGTGCACTCACCGTTGTTTTGCCAAAGACCGATATCGTGCCTGACATCGTGACGGCAGGCGGCGATACCGTTGCCGTGCGCTGTCCGTCCCACCCCATCGCGTCAGAGCTTATTCGCCTTGCGGGTGTACCTATCGTTGCGCCCAGCGCCAACCTCTCGGGCAGACCCTCGCCCACAGAGTTTATGCACGTTTTTTCCGACCTTAAGGGTAAGGTCTCGGGCATTATAAACGGCGGCAGCTGCGACATCGGCATTGAAAGCACGGTGGTTCTGCCCACAGGCAAAAACGCGCTTACCGTCCTTCGCCCCGGCGCAATCACCCCCGAAATGCTCGAAAGTAAGGGCTATAGCGTGACAGTTGACGTTAACGTGCTCACTCCCGTTGAGGACGGACGCCCCGTTGCTTCCCCCGGTATGCTTTATAAGCACTATGCACCGCGGGCAAAAATGGAGCTTGTGCGCGGTGACGACGCAGCCGTAAAACAATATATAAACGACAAAATTTCACATTCGGATAAAAAAATCGGTGTCCTTTGCTTTGATGGCGAAAAGGACGACTTTGACGCATACGCCATTGAGTACGGCAACCCCGATGAGCCGCTCACTCTTTCGCATAATCTCTTTTCCTCACTGCGTATGTTTGATGAGACCGATGTTGAGATGATCTATGCCCGCGTGATCGCACCGACAGGTGTCGGGCTCGGTATCTATAACCGTATGCTTCGCGCGGCGGCATTTAACGTGACAAATGTAGGTGAATAATGGTAATAGGTCTTACAGGACATAGCGGCAGCGGCAAGACCACCGCCGCAAAAATATTTGAGGACTGCGGCTTTTTGCATATCGACTGCGACAAAATGGTGCACGACGAGATCTACACCGACCCCGCGGTCGTAAGCAAGATAAACGACGCTTTCGGCACCGTGTCTGACGGCAGGATTGACAGAAAAGCGCTTGCGAAAATAATTTTTTCGGACAAAACCGAGTATAATAAGCTTATGTCGCTTGTAAAACCGTTTATCGAGTCCGCGCTTATCGACAAAATAAGCCGTGCGGATGATGTGCTCGTTGACGCGCCGATGCTGTTTGAGTTTGACCTTGCGCACCTTTGCGACAAAACGGTCGGTATTGTCAGCGACAACGCGCTTTCGCGCATAATTGAGCGTGACGGCATAAGTGAGGCGGATGCTACCGCGCGCCTTAAAAATCAGAAGCCTGCTGATTTTTATGCCGCACACTGTGACTATCTTATAATAAATAACGGCACGTTGAGTGAGCTCACTCAATCGGTGCAACAGATAATTGTGAAAGGCGGCTTTAATTGAAAAACCGTTTAGTTAAAACATTCTTTTTGTCAGCTTTTGTATTGCTTGTGCTGCTGTGCTGTGCGTTTTTTACGCTCCGCTGCTTGTATCCGCAAAAATACTCGGAGCAGGTGAGTGCTTACGCCCTGCAGTACGGCATTGACGAAAGCCTTGTGTATGCAATAATAAAATGCGAGAGCAATTTTGATAAAAACGCGCTGTCCCACGCGGGCGCGCGCGGTCTTATGCAGATAACGCACGAAACGTATGAGTGGGCGGCGCTTCGCGAAAAGGACGATAGCTTCAGCGATAACTCGCTCTTTGACCCCGATACCAACATCCGCTACGGCTGCGCTATCTATTCAATTCTGCAAAACGAGTTTTCCGACCCCGCCGTTGCGCTTGCCGCGTATAATGCGGGTCGCGGACGCGTCATCACCTGGCTGTCCAACGAGAGCTATTCAAAGGACGGCAAAACTCTCGATGTTGTTCCCTTTGCAGAGACCGACCGCTATGTTAAAAAGGTTTTAAAGACCCACAAAATATATAAACTGATATATCAGGAGGTATAATATGTCAGATAATCTTTTATACAAAAAAACCAATATATTCGAGCAGGTGAGCGATACCGCCGAAATATACGCCGCCTGTGAGGACTATATCGGCTTTCTTAACAGCTGTAAGACCGAGCGCACCTGCGTAAACTACTTTAAGCAGGATGCCGAGAAAAACGGCTTTAAGCCGCTTGATTTTGAAAAACCGCTCGCTGTCGGCGATAAGTTTTACGTAGTAAACCGTAACAGAGCCATCTACCTCGGTATCATCGGCGAGGATATCGTAAACCGCGGTATACATATCTGTGCGGCACATATCGATGCCCCCCGCCTTGACTTAAAGCCGCAGCCGCTTTATGAGGACGAGGGTGTTGCGCTTTTAAAGACGCACTACTACGGCGGCATCAAAAAATATCAGTGGACAGCTCTCCCGCTTTCAATGGAGGGCGTTGCGATAACCAAGGACGGCAACACCGTTGACTTTTCCGATAGTGAATATACCTTCTGCATATCCGACCTGCTTCCGCACCTTGCCGCTGACCAGATGCAAAAAACACTTGCAAAGGGCATCGAGGGTGAGGAGCTGCGCATAATCTGCGGCACGATTCCGCTTAAGGACGAAAAGGAAAACAGCGTTAAAAAAGCTGTGCTTAAAATACTTAACGATAACTACGGACTTACCGAGCGTGACCTCATTTCTGCCGAGATCTCGTTTGTACCCAAACTTGAGGCGACAAGCATCGGCTTTGACAAGAGCCTTGTCGGTGCTTACGGTCACGACGACCGCATCTGCGCGTGGACTGCTTATAAAGCGCTTGTGTCTGCAAACGCACCGAAGCGCTCTGTGCTTGTAGCACTTGTTGATAAAGAGGAGATCGGCTCTGACGGCGTTGCAGGCATACAGAGTGAGTTTTTTGAGATGGTTGTCGAAAAAATGTGCGAGGGCAAAAACGCACGCCTAGCACTTTATAACAGTAAATGCCTGTCAGCCGATGTAAACGCGGCTTACGACCCCATTTTCCCGTCGGTACACGACAAGCAGAATGCCTGCCTTCTCGGCTGCGGACCTGTTGTGACAAAGTACACCGGCGCACGCGGCAAGTCGTCAACGTCTGACGCTTCTGCCGAGACAATGGCTTACTTTACCAATCTTTTTGACAAAAACGGCGTTATCTGGCAGTCGGGACTTCTCGGCAAGGTTGACCAGGGCGGTGGCGGTACCGTTGCAAAATATATCGCAAACCGTAACGTTGACACAGTCGATATCGGTGTCGGTCTTTTCTCGATGCACGCACCGTACGAGCTTGCGTCAAAAGCAGATATCTACGAAACGATCCGCGCATTCCGCGTGTTTATGGAGGACTAAAAAAATGGCAAATAAATGTGGCTTTACATATACCGAGATACTGCTTCCGTCTTTTTCCAAGGACGCCGAGGCTATGAAAAAATGGTCCTGCGTTGCCTGCGACCAGTACACAAGCGAGCCTGAATACTGGAAAGCGGTAGAACAGCTTGTCGGCGACAGCCCTTCAACCTTAAACCTTATGCTTCCCGAAATTTATTTATCTGAAACCGACGAGCGCTCACCGATAATTACCAAAACAATGAATGAATATCTCAAGTCGGGTGTACTCAAAACTCATCGTCAGCGACTTATTTATGTTAAAAGAACGCTCGCAAACAAAAAGGTGCGCCGCGGTCTTGTTGGCGCTATCGACCTCGATGTATACGACTATTCCGAGGGTACGACCGCCCTTTGCCGTCCCACCGAAATGACCGTTACCTCGCGCCTTCCCGCACGCGTTGACATCCGCAAAAACGCGCCGGTCGAAATGCCGCATATAATGATGCTCATTAACGACAAAGAAAAAACTGTTATTGAGGAGCTTGATTCGTATATCGGCTTGTCCGAAAAGGTGTATGACTTTGATCTGATGCAGGGCGGCGGTCACATCGAGGGCTACTCGATTATTACCGAGTTTTCGCGCACGATACTTGATCTCATTGACCAGCTTTGCGATAAATCGGGCGATGAGCATCCTATGATCTATGCTATGGGCGACGGTAACCATTCGCTTGCTGCGGCAAAGCTTTATTATGAACAGTTAAAAGCGGAGCTTGGCGAAAAAGCCAAGGATCACCCCGCACGCTACGCTCTTGTTGAGCTTGTAAATATCTATGACGAGGCTCTTGAGTTTGAGCCCATCCACCGCGTTTTCTTTGGCGCTGACGTTAAAAAGCTTATGGCTGAAATGTCAGACTACTGCGGTCTTGTTGAAGGCAAGGCGGACGGACAAGCCTTTGAGGTTTGTATCGGTAACAAGTGCGAAACTTATACCTTTACAAAGCCTAACTGTGCACTTACAGTCGGCACAATTCAGAATTTCCTTGACGAATACGAAAAACAAAACGGCGGCGAGACCGATTATATCCACGGCGACGAAGTCGTTAAAAAGCTGTGCGCAGAGGGTACCGACCGCGTCGGATTTATCGTTGACGGCATTGAAAAGGACAACTTCTTTGATGTTATCAAAAAGGACGGCGTACTCCCGCGTAAGACCTTCTCAATGGGTCACGCGTGCGATAAGCGCTTTTACCTCGAGTGCCGCAGCATTGCGACCCCTGATGAAAAGCTCAAAAAAGTCGGAAAACAGGTTGCCTTCCTTGCCACCTCACCGCAGAATGCGCGTAACGGCGAGGGCACTTTTATAAGACTTAAAGACGGCAGAATTATGTACGCCTATACATACTATATCGGCTCAAACTTTGCCGATGACGGTCACGCTGATATCTATGCAATCTATTCGTCAGACGAGGGCGAGAGCTGGACAGAGCCCGCACTCCTGCTCGCTCACGATGAAAGAGCGCAAAATTATATGTCGCCCGCACTTATCCGTTTGCCCGACGGCAATATCGGTATGGCGTTTGACCGTAAGGAACGCACCGAGACCGCAACTGACTGCGTACCGCATTTTGTCTGGTCGTCGGACGAAGGTAAGACGTGGTCTGAGCCTGTGAACTGTTACGTTGAGCACGGCTATACAGGTATAGTTAACGATTGCTTCGTCTGCCTCAAAAACGGCAGAATTATGCTGCCCGTAGGCGGCTTTCATCCCCATTTCGTGCCCGATACCGTAAAGGGCTCGGTTGTAACTTTTGTATATTCTGATGACTGCGGCAAAACCTGGCAGCTTATGCCTGACGCTGTTTGCTCGCCGTTTACTGACCACACGGGACTTCAGGAGCCGGGACTCTACGAGTATGAGGACGGTACTCTATGGATGTATTGCCGTACCTACTACGGCTTCCAGTATCAGTCGTTTTCAACTGACGGCGGATATAGCTGGAGCCCTGCACAACCCAGCTTTAACTTTACGTCTCCCGACTCGCCTATGCGCGTAAAGAGGGTAGGGGATATCACCGTTGCAGTTTACAACCCGCAGCCGTACAACCCCTCGCGCCTTGATCTTTCGTCAAGCGGAACACCGCGCCGTACACCCTTTGTTATGGCTGTCAGCCACGATGACGGTAAATCGTTTGATGCAAGAGGTAAAACGTACTCAAGCTTCGGGCTTGCTGATTTTCAGGATAGCCTTTACACCCTTGAAAACGACCCCGATAACGCCTTCTGCTATCCTGCAATAATCGAGGTCGACGACGGATTTCTGGTTGCCTATTACCACAGCAATAATTCGGGACACACTCTCGACTCTGCAAAAATCATAAAAGTCTACTTTAACGAATTATAATATTATTATAGGGAATAGGGCTTGCTCCTCCCGACAAAAAAATCAGTCTTTCAAACGAAAGACTGATTTTTTTATTTTGTATTATGTAGATTATATATACTTTGTAACTGATTCGGGTGCGGCTGCAGCGTCAGCAGATACAAGAACGGTAACCTTAGCGTCGCCTGCAACATTGTTGATGTCAGCGAGCACTTCGCCGAGCTTTTCAAGGTCATCACCCGTGATTTTAAGTAAACCGTCAACAAACAGTGATGTGATGTCGTAGTTGCCTGCAAAAAGTCCTTTAACAAAACCTGCAAAAGCGTCAAAGCCCTTGATGTTGTAATCTTTAATGTTTATAAGTCTTACCTGTGAAGAAATATCGTATTTTAAACCGTCGCCGTATTCAAGACAAACAACGTTGCCATGCTCTGTTTTTGCGGCTTCGTTAACCATTTCAATAAGCTTTTTGGTTTTGCCGGTGCCTTTTGTTCCGATAATTGCTTTAATCATATTAAAACTCCTCTCGCCGTTTTCACGGCATATATTATTTACTGCATAAAGCAGATTTTTCCTGAAAAACTTTATACTCTGCCAATCTTTTTGTTGATTGCTTCTGTTTCCTTTTCGTAGCCGGGCTTTCCGAGAAGCGCAAACATATTTTTCTTGTATGCCTCAACGCCGGGCTGGTCAAACGGATTTACGCCGAGAAGATAACCCGATATCGCGCAAGCCTTTTCAAAAAAGTATACAAGATAACCGAAGTTGTATTCGTCGTAGCCGTCAAACTCTAAAATGATGTTGGGCACGCCGCCGTCGGTGTGTGCAAGCACTGTGCCGAGGAACGCGTTGTCGTTTACGTACTGAACGGTCTTGCCCGAAAGGAAGTTGAGCCCGTCAAGGTTACCCTCGACCTCGCCGATCGTAAGGTCGCGCTTGACGCTGTTTGCCTTGAGCACAGTTTCAAAAATGTTACGGTTGCCGTCCTGGATAAACTGACCGAGTGAGTGAAGGTCAGTCGAGAAGGTCGCAGCTGCAGGGAAGATACCCTTCTGGTCCTTGCCCTCACTCTCACCGTAAAGCTGCTTGAACCACTCGCCGAAGTAAACTGCGCACGGGTCGTAGGTTATAAGCATCTCTGTCGTTTTATTTTTTCTGAGCAGAATGTTTCTGTCGATTGCGTAGTTATAGCACTCGTTTTCGTCTGTGAGGAAGTCGCATCTTGCAACCGCTGCACCGCGCATCATCTCGTCAATGTCAGCACCCGATACCGCGATAGGCAAAAGACCTACTGCTGTGAGCACCGAGTATCTGCCGCCGATATCATCCGGCACTACAAATGTTTCGTAGCCCTGCTCGGTCGCAAGCGCCTTTAAGGTGCCGCGTGCCTTGTCTGTTGTAACAAAGATATGATCCTTTGCGCCGTCAACACCGTACTTTTTCTCTGCAAGCTCCTTGAATACTCTGAAAGCAATCGCAGGCTCGGTCGTTGTACCCGACTTTGAAATAACGTTTATCGAAAAATCTCTGTCTTTGCAAAGGTCGATGATCTCGTTAAGATATGTTGCGCTGATGTTGTTACCTGCAAAATATATCTCGGGTGTATCCTTTGCAAGATTGTTGTACAGTGACGAGTGTATAAACTCAATAGCCGCTCTTGCGCCGAGATACGAGCCGCCGATGCCGATAACGACCAGCACGTCGGAGTGCCCTTTGATTTTTTCAGCCGCCGCTTTGATGCGAGCGAACTCTTCTTTATCGTAATTAAGGGGAAGGTCAAGCCAACCCAAAAAATCAGAACCGGGACCCTTTTTGGAGTGGAGCATATTGTGAGCTACCTCAACGTAAGGCTTGAGATAGTCGCGCTCGTTCTCTCTGATAAAGCTGTCCAGATACTTTCTGTTGACACGTACAGACATATTAAACTAAACTCCTTTGTTCTCTCTTGATTGTATGATATCACACAATTATTTTTTATTCAAGTCTAAACCATTAAAAAATAATGAAGTATTTCAAAAAAAATATCCCAAATGCCCGCTTTAGCCACATATTCGGGTGCAAATATGTCACTTTTGCACAAAATTTCGCCGTCAATTTTTACAGTCACTTCTCCGAGCTTCTGCCCCTGCTCGACGGGTGCATGCACATCGTTGCACAGCTCCGTTTGCACCTCGGCGTTATTTACACTGCCTTTTTTAACCACCGCACTGACATTATTATGTACAGACGGAGTGATATTTTTCACCTTTCCCTTGATAACTTTGACATCCGGTATCGCGGGCATTTCGGGCGAGTACAGCTCGTAGCTGTTAAAGCCGAAGTTGAGCAGAGTTTTTGCATCGTTTGTGCGTTCGTCAACCGTTTTTGCCGCCATAACCACCGCGATAAGCTCCATATTATTTTTTTGTGCCGTCGCCGATATGCAGTAGCCCGACGCCTGTGTGTATCCCGTCTTGAGTCCCGTCGCTCCGTTGTAAAAACGTATTAATTTGTTGGTGTTTGTAAGCCCGAAGCTGCCGTCGCGGATGCTGTCCATCCATATGCCTGTGTACTTTTTTATATCGCCGTGCTTTAACAGCTCGCGCGACATTATTGAAATATCGCGTGCTGTTGTTAGATGTCCGTCAGCGTCAAGCCCCGTGCAGTTTTCAAAGTGGGTGTTTGCCATTCCCAGCTGATTTGCGCGGTTGTTCATCTGCTCAACAAACGCCTCTGCCGAGCCTGCCGTAAACTCCGCCATTGCCACGCAGCAGTCGTTTGCACTTGCCACTGCAATGCATTTTATCATCTCATCAACGGTAAATTTTTCGCCCTCTTTGAGATACACCTGCGACCCGCCCATCGACGTCGCATAGGCAGATACCGTTACAATATCGCTGTAGCCGTACTGCCCGCTTTGTATCGCCTCCATAATTAATAGGAGCGTCATTATTTTTGTGACAGATGCAGGACGCATCTGCTTGTCGGCGTCCTTTTCAAAAAGCACGGTTCCTGTGCTCTTTTCGACAAGTATCGCAGACGGCGCGCTTATGTTGAGCGTCTCACTTGCAGTGCAGGGGATGAGCATGCAAAGCATCATACACAGCGTTATCATAAAAGCTGTAAATCTTTTCATATCTTTTCTCCTTTGGTCGTTTTTATTATATGATATGACGCTTTTTTGTTGCAAATGACAACACCCGCGACCGACAAAAAAATAAATTTGTAGGTTAGATACAAACAAATCACATTTTGTGGTATATATGCAACATAAGGTTATGCCTTTTGCTGAACTCTTTTGTTATAATAATCGTGTATTATTATATTTAATAATAAACTTTTTATGACCAGAGAGGAAGAAAGCTATGAAGCAAACAGCAAAGCGTATTTTATCATTAGTATTGTCGCTGCTCATGTTGGTTTCAATGATGACGGTTTACGCATCAGCAGCTAACAACTATGTGCCCGACGAAGAATACTATGAGAGAATCACACTCGACGCATACGTGGTAAATCCGGAATGGAAATCACTTACGGATGCTGATCATCTCAAAACAAAGGTAACATACACCTACAGAGGTAAGACCTTTGAAGAAACTTATCATAAGGACTACCATTTTGCAACAATCCAGGCAGCTTATGACAAGAGCGTTGAAGATAAGGTTGTAGCACCTGTAATTCTTCTTGCACCCGGTACATATACCGAGCCCGCAGTTATCAAGGGCAGCGTAACCTTTATCGGTGCAAACGCAGGTATCAGCCCCTTTGTAAAAGGTGAGGCAAAAACAGATGTCTGGGAGCTCAATCCCGCAAGACCTGCAAACGAAGCACTCCTTGCAGCAGTAATCTTTGTTGACAAGGTAACAAAAACTCACGTTGAAGTTAAATTCGACGGTGTTGAGCTTTACAGAGGCTTCTCATTCATCGAGGCAGGCTCAAGAAACAAAAACACAATCGTTGACTGTATCAATACTGTTATCAACGGTGCAGGTAACGCATCTTACGGCACATATGCCGCAACAGACGTTTTCTCGTTCTCCAACTCATCGTCAATTGTTACAACAGTAAACATCAGCGATACATATGTTAAAAACCTTAAAACATCAAGCGTTGCAGGTAAAGGTCTTAGCGTTCTTAACGCAAAGAACGTTTTCCATACAATGAGCCAGACTGCATTTTTAGGTAACGCGGACGGTCCTACCGACCAGAACCCGACTTACTACATCAGCGACTCAATGTTCTACAACAACAAGGCAACCTTCGGTGTTATCTCGATCGACCCGTCAGCTAACGACTCTGCATCAAGAACCTCCACACTTCTTGAGGTTTATGACTGTGTATTCCTTGACGGTCCCGACACACCCGCTGATTCAAAATCTGTAGCACCCATCAATGCGGCTCTCACCAGCCCCAAAAATCAGATCAAGGTGCACGACAACTGGTTTGAGGGCAATTTCGACTACGATGCATCAATCATCGGCCTCACACTTGGTGGTTCAGCTCTTACAAACGAGTTCAGTTCATCACTCTTCTTTAATAATAATGTACTTATCGGTTACTACAACCTGCCCAATACAACAGGTATGGTAACATCATCTGTACTTGATTACACAGGTAACTACTTTGCAGACTGTAACCGTAATCAGATCGACCCTGTTTATAAGTACCCTGCAAGCTATGACAACGTAAAGCTTGACTACTACTATGTAAACCAGGCACTCACCATTCCGAGCACAATGTTCCAGATCAAATCGTTCGGAATCCCCGGTGCAACCGTTGATCATATCAATAAAAGGGTAACAGCAATACTCGACTACGGTAAGATATATAAGCTCAATATTGAAAAGAACGACCCCGAAACAGTATTCACTCTTTACGATTCAACAATGACAGACGTTATTACCGAAATCGATACGACCAAGCTTGAGTCGGGTGTTGAAAAAAATAAATTATATGCTGTAGCAACTTCACCTAAATATCCTTCCTATTCATTTACATATGAGGTAATTATTTCAACCTACGACCCCGCAACAGCAACCGAGTTCACAAAAGCAAACACATACCTTCTTGGTGATGAGATCTCAAGCTTTGCGACAGGAACCAAGTATTACACAATGTGGGACGGTATCCTTTACGAGTTCGTTGTAGGCAAAAACGCTTTCACAAGCGTTGACGACGTGTTTGCAGCTTGTGCAGACGTTCCTACAGTAATCCTTCCTGCAGGCGAATATACACAGCCACTCTTCATTCCCCGCTCAATAAACATCCTTGGTGTTAAACACGGTATCAACCCCAACATCCCGCAGTTTGACAACCCCGATACAGCGTGGGCTATCAGCGAAGAGAGAAATCAGCCCAACCAGGAAACCTACCTTAAAAATACAGTAATAGCTATCGAGCCCGAGGGTGACAGCGCTGTTGTAATCGTTGACGGTCTCGTGTTCGGCGAAAAGTCAGGTCTTGCTGACAGAACCAAAAAGGAAAACAGCTATACAACCGTTTCAGTTGAAAACTGTATGTCAGATAACGGCGGCGGCGGTTCATACTTCTCAAAGGATGCAAACGCTGTTCAGGCACTTAACACCATCTTCTCAATCGGTTCATCTGACGAATCATACGCACATAAAACATCACGTTTTATCAACTTCCGTATGGAAAACCATACAACAATGATTCCGTTTACAGGCTTCTTTGAGAACATCCTCTTTGACGGCTGCTATTTCGGAAACAACGGTAACTTCCTCTTCTCAAACGAAATTACAGCACCTAAGGGTCTTAACTTCACCTTTGAGATGTATAACACCTGCTGTTATAAAAACTCACCTTCAAACTACTACTTCACAATCAACCAGAACGCAACAATTTCTGATGAGCGTGAGTACAGCCGTATCATCTGGGATAACAACATCTTCTATGATACAACCGGTTCGGGCGCAGGTATCATCGGTGTTCGTTTTGCATCAGACCGCGATTATTTCTTTGTAACAAACAACACCTTCTACGATCCTTCAGCAACACATTACATTCCCGGTTCAGAAAACTGGTTCATCGGTAAGGTCGGTGTAAAGGCAACTGAGGTTGCAAACGGTCTTGATCATCTTGAAATTCTCGACCAGGATAATATCTACGTTAAATATAACCGCTTTATCGGTTCGATTGTTGGTTCATACTCAAATATGTCTTACACCAATGAAAAGAGCTACTGGGATATTTCAGACAACTACTTCTGTAAGACCTACGGTAAATCAGCAGCAGGTATCGCACCTGTTCTCGGTGATACACGTCACTACTGCACAAGCTACTTTACCGATTGGGATATGACAAGTCCGTCTTCTCCCACTGACGCATATAAGACTGAGCTCGATTACGTGTTCAATGGTGCTGATGAGGCAACAATGACATACGAGGCAACTGTTGACGCAACAGTCGGCACATACGAGTTCGATATCACAATGAACACCCGTCAGGCAAAATATAAGATCTTTACTGACGCAGAGTTTACAAACGAAGTTACCAACCCCGTAACACTCGGCGGCGGCGACAACGTTTACTACATCGTGTTCAGCTCATACGACGATTCAGTTCAGCACGTATACACAGCAACAGTTACAAAGCCTGCATCAACCGGTGCATTGATCGAAGCTTTTGGTAACTGGAAGATCAGCGGCAACAGCATCTACGCTTCGGTTCCCGTTGGCACAACAAGCTATACACTTCCCGATCCTGTTGTCTCAACAGGTGCAACATACGGCATATACACCGACTATGAGTGCACAGAGCAGGCAACATCAAACACAGTTAAGGTTCCTGCAAACTACCCCGTAGTAAGATATATCAAGGTTGTATCGCAGGATCTTCAGACAACAAACCTCTACACCGTTTCAATCGTTCAGGCTGCAAACGATCAGGCAGAGCTCATCTCTGTTAAGAACGCTGTTAAAACAGGTGCTACCACCTTTACAGCATCAACAGATTCAGCAGCATTTACAATTGTTCCCACAATTTCAGACAGCGCAACAATCACAGCAAGCGTTGACGGTAAGGACCTGTTCAAGAATGTAAACGGCACCTTCACTGTTGAGAGCATTATCAACACAAAGAAGGTTACAATTAAAGTAACATCAGAAACAGGCGTTACAAACACCTATACACTTGACATTGTCAAGGGTGTATCATCAAGCAATATCGAGTCAATCGTAAATATGTACGCCCCCGGCGGTGACAAGTCACAGTTCACAACAGTTGTTTATACCACAACCTTCAAGGTTGTTCCCACACTTTCAAGCGAATCTGCAACCTGGGAACTCTACGAGGACGCAGCTTGTACAAGAAAGGTAAACGGCGACACACTCGCTCTTATGGGCCGTACAACAGTTGCATACCTTAAGATAACATCAGCTGATAAGACTTCTGTAAACGTTGTAACACTTACGATCCAGTGTCTCAACTACAAAGAAGACGTTGCTCCTGCAACCAAAGTGTTCAGCATCAAGGATGCTGTTGAGGTTGAGGGCTTGAAGAACACCTACACAATCACAGTTGCTCCCGGTACAACCAAGTACACCTTTGAGCTTGTTCCTACCGATTCAAGTTATAACACAAGTAAATATCTTCTCGCAGGTGACCATAACCTTTCATACAGATATGCACAGGAAGTTCTCACAACTCAGAATACCGAGGTTGAACTCAAGGGACGCAACAATGTATTCTACTTCAGGATCTGGGTAATAAAAGGTGATCTCAGTGTAGGTGTTGAAGAGTATAAGGTTACTGTAATCTCACCCAAGGCAGCTTCAGAGTACAGCGACGCAGCTGCAATTGCATCATGGGCTAAGGATGAGGTTGACTTCCTCAACAATAACGGTTATGCATACTTTGTTGGTAACGAAGCAAAACAGTTCGAGCCTTCAAAGAGCATCAACAGATTTGAAGTAGCAGTTGTTGTTGGTAAAATGCTTGGTGTTGATACAAAGGCATACCTTGGCACAAAGCACCTCTTCACAGACTCAATTCCTGCATGGGCAGATCCTTATGTAAAGGCAGTTTACGGAATGGGCATTATGTCAGGTAAGGATAAGACCACATTTGACGGTTATGCACAGACCACAAGACAGGAATTTGCGAGAATAATCGTTGGTACAATCGCTTTTGCAAACGGTCAGGGTACAGCTGATGATGTATACAAGACAAACAAGGCTGCTGTTGACTTTGAGTATGATAAGGTTAAGTTTGAAGACCAGAGCTCTGTTTCATCTTGGGCAGAGAGCTCAATCAAGCTTGCTGTTGCATACTATAAGGTAATGAACGGCGCGGCTGACGGCGACAAGCTTTATATCAATCCTAAGAAGGCAATCACTCGTCAAGAGGTTGCAGTTCTTATCGCAAACTACTCAGGCTACTCAGCTAACTAATTAAAATAAGGTACGGTTTAAAAAGCCGTACCTTTTTTAATTGACTTATACCGTCAAATTGTGTAAACTGTATATAAATATATTATAAGGTAGATTTTTATGCAGTATACTATAGGAATAGATTTCGGAACACTGTCCGCCCGTGCGGTCGTATTAAGCCTTTTGGAAAAAAAGGTTGTTTCGTCCTGCACTGTTGACTATCCTCACGGTGTTATGGATAAGACGCTTTGTGACGGCACCCCGCTTCCGCCCGACTTTGCGCTTCAGCACCCCGACGACTACCTTTTCGCACTCAAAAAAACAATTTCGGGCGCTCTGCAATCAGCGGGCATAAAAAACACTGATGTAAGCGCTGTTTGTATCGACTTTACATCCTGTACCGTCCTTGCTCATCTTGAGGACGGTACCCCGCTTTGTAATGTCGATAAATTCAAGTCTGACCCTCACGCCTATGTCAAACTGTGGAAGCATCACGGCGCAAAAAAAGAGGCAGAACAGCTTGAGCATTTGGCGCGTGAGTGTAACGCCCCGTGGCTTAAATACTATAATAACACGGTGTCGTCAGAATGCTTTTTTGCAAAGGTGCTCGAGAGCTGCCGTAACTCTCCCGAGCTGTACGACACCGCCTACCGCTTTTCAGAGGCGGGCGATTGGCTGTCCTACCTTCTTACAGGTGTCGACTCGCACTCGGTTTCGTTTGCCGGCTTTAAATGTTTCTGGGATGAAAAAGATGGCTATCCGTCGGCGCAGTACCTTGAGTCAGTTGAGCCGAAATTCAAAAATATAATCGGCACAAAGGTGTCGCAAAACGTTGTCCCTGTCGGTAGCTGTGTCGGCACCGTAACCGATATCGGCGCTGCCCTTTCGGGTCTTGCTGTCGGCACAAAGGTCGTTTGCCCGATGATCGATGCCCATTCGCCAATGCTTGCTCTCGGTATCACCGAGCCCGGCACTCTTATGGCGGTGCTTGGCACTTCGGGTTGCTATATCGTCCACGATACTGAACAAAAATCGATAACAGGCGTCAGCGGCAGCAGTGTGTCGTCGGTAATTCCCGACCTTTGTACCTATGAAGCCCCGCTTGCTTGCTTTGGCGACCACCTCGCGTGGTTTACAAACCTCTGCGGTCAGTCTCATAAACAGCTTACGGCAAGCGCGTCGCAACTCAAAATAGGTGAGTCGGGACTTGTCGCGCTTAACTGGTTCAACGGCAATCGCTGTCCGCTTTCCGACTTTTCGCTGTCGGGTCTTGTTGCGGGTCTTACTCTCACAACAAAGCCGCACGAAATTTACCGTGCCTTGCTCGAGGGCGCAGTTTTTGCCACCGCAATAATAATTGAGGGGTATACCGCGGCAGGCATCGAGATCAATAATATCATCGCGACTGGCGGTATCGCGCAAAAAAACGAGCTTTTGATGCAGATACTCGCTGACGTTTTAAACCGCCCCATCTTTGTTTCAAACTCTGCCGAGTCAGCGGCACACGGTGACGCAATTTATGCGGCTTACGCCTGCGGTGCATATCCCACCTTGCAGTCGGCGGCATCCGCTCTTTGCTCACCCGCACAAAAGCAGTATATACCCAACCCCGAAAGCCATAAAAAATACCTTCCTCTTTTTAATATATATAAAACACTTCATAACCACTTTGGCGTAGATAACGCCGATATAATGCACACGCTTAAGGAGCTCCAACAAAATGCAACCAAAATGGATATGGAATAGCCTTGAACCCACCTGCGACAGCTATGTCGATTTCAAACGCACGTTTGAGTGCAGCGGCAAAACCGAAATTAATATTTCAGCCGACTCAAACTATGTTCTGTTTGTAAACGGCTGCTTTGTATCGTCGGGTCAGTATCCGGACTATCCTTATTATAAAATATATGATTCAATTGATATAACTCCCTATGTAAAGCAGGGGGTCAACACACTGCTTATCACTGTCTGGTATTACGGCAAGTCAAATATGTCATATTTTGTCGGTAGCGCGGGTCTTTGGTACAAATTGACTGATGAGCGCGGCGTCGTTGCCGTATCAGACAAAGCTACGCTTTCGCGCCAAAACCCCGTTTATATCAGCGGCAACTGTAAAAATATAACGTCACAGCTCGGCTTTACATTTAACTGTGACCTTGATGCAAGCGTCGATGCACCCTTTTTTCAGAGCACAGAACTGCCTGCCGATATTGCCATGTTTCCGCGCCCTGTAAAGCGTCTTGTGCTGTCGCCGCCCGTAAACCCGACTCTTGTAAAATCTGCCTCACCAACGCATTATCTTTTTGATTTGCAAAGGGAGACTGTCGGTTTTGTTACCCTTAACATATTTTCGCATAAAAAGCAAAAAATACTTATTGCCTTCGGCGAACACATTGTTGACGGTGGTGTACGCCGTATCATCGGCAGCCGTGATTTTAGCTTTGAGCTGACCTTGAAGGCGGGTGACAACGTTTTTACTAACTATTTCAGGCGCCTTGGCTGCAGATACCTCGAATTATTTACTCAGAGTGATGTAAAGGTACAATACTTAACACTCATTCCCTGTGATTATCCGCTGACTGTCAACGCTTATGATTTTAAAAACGACCTCCGAAACAAAATTTACTCTGTATGCGTTGACACGCTCCGCCTTTGTATGCATGAGCATTATGAGGATTGTCCCTGGCGTGAGCAGGCGCTTTATACAATGGACAGCCGTAACCAGATGCTGTGCGGATACTACGCGTTTTCGGAGTACGAATTTGCGCGCGCAAACCTTTTGCTGATAAGTAAGGATGCACGCTCTGACGGTCTTTTGTCGATTTGTTACCCCACCAACCGCGACCTCGTTATCCCTTCCTTTTCACTTCACTATTTTACGCAGGTGTACGAATACACTCTTTACTCAAACGACTTAACCCTTGCAAATGAAATTTATTCAAAGCTGCAATCAATAATAAACACCTTTATTGACAAAATGCAAAACGGCCTTGTGCCCAATTTTATCGGTAAAGAGTACTGGAACTTTTACGAGTGGACGGCAGGGCTTTCCGGCGATAAGAGCGAAGGCTTCAGCTGTACGCTCAACGCGCTCTTTTCTGTCGCTCTGCAGACTATGCAAAAAATCAGCGACCTCATCGGCAGGGATGCCGACTATATCACCTTGTCAGATGCCGTAAATAAAAGAATAAACGAAGTCTTTTATAAAAAAGACCTCGGCTACTATATGAACCGTGACAACCGCGACACAAAGAGTCAGCTTGCAAACGCACTCTGTATTCTGTGCGGTGCCGCGCCCGACCCTGTTTGCCTTGCGAAGCAGCTTGTGTCCAACTCCGAGCTTTGCGGTGTGACTCTCAGTATGCTTCCGTTTAAGTATGATGCACTTTTAAAGGTGGACAGCCAAAAGTATAAAAAATACATCTTAGATGATATAGACAAAAAGTATCAAAAAATGTTAAACTCAGGTGCAACGTCTTTTTGGGAAACCGAGGATGGCGAGTCCGCCTTTGATAACGCAGGCAGCCTTTGCCACGGTTGGAGCGCAATCCCTGTATATTACTATTCAATTTTAAAGGATTAAATCATGTCACAAGATAACAAATTCAAGGTGCGTTCAGTAAAATTCAATTTTATAATGAACTTTATTCTGACCGCCTCATCCTTTATCTTTCCAATACTGACCTTCCCCTATGTCTCGCGAATACTTATGAGCGAGGGTACGGGTCGTGTTGCGTTTGCAACGTCGGTTATTGCATACTTTTCTATGTTCGCATCACTCGGTATCCCGTCCTACGGTATCCGATGCTGTGCGCAGGCGCGCGGTAACAAGGAAAAGCTGACGCGTACCGTCCACGAGCTTCTCGCACTCAATATAATAACAACGGTGCTTGTGTACGTTGTCTTTTTCCTGTCACTCATAACCGTGCCAAAGTTTGCGGGCGAAAAAACCCTGCTCATTGTCAGCAGTATCTCGGTCGTGCTTAACACCCTCGGTGTCAGCTGGCTGTATCAGGGCCTTGAACAGTACTCTTATATCACTATGTGTAACCTCGGCTGTAAGGTGCTGTCCGTTATCGGTATGTTTATGCTTATCAAAAGCCCCGATGACTACGTCATCTATGCCGCACTCACAATGCTTGCAAGCGGTGGCTCGAATGTCTTAAACTTTATCCGTCTTCGTAAGTTTATTTACCTAAAACCCGTCGGCGGCTATAACATTGTCCGCCACTTAAAGCCGGTGCTCGTCTTTTTTGCAACGTCTGTTGCAATCAGTATCTATACCAACCTCGATGTCGTAATGCTCGGCTTTATGAAAACCGACTCGGATGTCGGACTATATAACGCTTCTATCAAAATAAAAACGGTGCTTACCGCCTTTTTAACGTCCCTTGGCGGTGTAATGCTGCCCCGTCTTACCGCTTGTATCAAGGACGGCAACAAAGCCGAGTTTAACCGCCTCATTTCAAAGGTGTTCAGCTTTGTTTTCGTGGTCGCAGTGCCGCTCACTCTGTTTTTTGCCATCTTTTCAAAGGATACTATCGCCTTTTTGTCGGGCGCGGACTATATGGGCGCGATCCCGTCAATGACGATCCTTATGCCGACCGTCTTTTTGATCTCACTCAGTAACACCACAGGTATTCAGATGCTTGTGCCGATGGGCAGAGAAAACGCCGTTATGATTTCGGTAATGGCGGGCGCGATTGTCGACTTTTTGCTAAACCTTGTGTTTATCCCGCTTTTTGCATCGGCGGGTGCCGCACTGTCAACGCTTATTGCAGAGGTAGTGGTCGTGGCTATACAGTGTATCTATCTTAAAGATATGCTTAAACCGATTGTCAAAACCCTTCGTGTTTATAAATCGTTTATCGCTATCGTGCCGTCAGCCGCGGTATGCCTTGCTATCTATAACTTTGTCGATTTTTCAAGCCGCCTTAAGCTTTCGCTTAATGCGATTTTACGGCTCGGTATCGGTGCTGTGGCATTCTTTGGTGTCTATTTTGTACTGCTTGTTATCCTTCGTGACGAGTTTTTACTAAGCGCAGTAAAGCCGGTTCTAAAAAAACTGAAAATAATAAAAGAGTAGCAAAAGCTACTCTTTTTATTTTATTTCTTTATAGTATAATCCACGTGTAAACTTGCCGTAAAAGCTTTTTCCCGCGAGCGCATATTCGACTATTTTTTTGCATTCGTTTTTGCTCTCGTCGGTAAAATAAAAGCTGAAAAAGTGCGCGTCCTTAAACTGCGCCAGCTTGTCGCCCATATAAATCGGCTGCGGATTAAGCAGACAAACAAACTGCTTTTTGCGGCATAACAGCTGAATGTCTGTGTCCATTCTGTCAATGATCTGCGGCCGTCCGTCACAGCCGTCACAGCCCTTTGCCGATTTAACGGGACACGCGCGGAATGTCATAAGCGGCATTTTGCCGTAAACGAGCGCACCGCACGGAATCGGCTTTTTGAGCGCATTAAATCTGTCAAGCGAGCACTCAAACGATATTTCGGCTTCGTTTACGCCAAGCGCCTTATATTCTTTTAATGCAAGCGAGTTGTTTATGTTTAGCGAAAATGTACCAAACACCTTAAAGCCAAGCTCCTTGGCAATGTTCAGAGCGTATATGTTCGGTGCACTGACAGTCGTTATCCCGCGCGCCTTGAGCTCTGTAAGTCGGCTTTGCACAGCGCCTCTTGAAAACATTACCGTCGGCAGCTCCGCTATCAGCTTGTCCCTGTATTTTTCACAAATCGCCTTGTTTTCATATAGCAGATTGTAGTCTAAAATTATTCTGTCAAACCCGTCGCATATCTGATTTTCGTTTTCAAACCTGCCGTAAATCATCGGTACGGCGGGGCAGGGGAGCGTGCTTATTTTCGGCATTTCAAAGTCGTATATGTCAACGCTCTTTACTGTCTGCCGTCTGTCAAGCAGTGCTTCAAGTGCGCGCTTTCGCAGATCGTTTAGTGCTGATGCGGGCACAAATAACCCGTCATCCAGCACAATTTTTATATCCTTTGTAAAAAACGGTGTGCCTCCGCACTTTTGCAGTGCGCGCTCAACCGCCTCCCTGTCTGTTGCCTTGTTGATTGCCGCCTGCGGTATGTCTCCCTTTGAGCCGACCGTGTTTTTGCCATCGCTCACGGTGAGACAAATTTCCTTGCCCTTTAAAATCTCGGCGTCCATCGTGACAGATACACGCGGCACCTCGTTTCTGTATTCGTTTGCAATCGTTTTGAGCACGGGATTTGCCGATATAACATCGTCCTTTGTTCTGTAGCCGAACATATCGGGTGTGCGCTCTGCTTTTATGTATCCGTTTGTAAATCCGCTGCGTGAAAACACTGCCTTCAGCGTTTCCTTGTCATAAGGCTTTCCCGCGAGCGCGTTTTTGCACGCCGCAGTTGCTGCTGCAACGTACTCGGGTCGCTTCATCCGTCCCTCTATCTTTGCAGAGTCGATTCCTATCTCCTGCAGCTCTTTTATCATGTCAATAGCGCACAGATCCTTGAGTGACAGCGCGTGGTCGCGACTGCGCGACTTAAAATCAAGCCGACACGGCTGTGCACAAAGTCCGCGGTTTGCGCTGCGCTGACCGAGTACGCTGGACAGATAGCACTGCCCCGACACGCTCATGCACAGTGCCCCGTGTACAAACACCTCAAGCTCAAGGTCGACGCTGTTTCGTATGATCTTCAATTCCTCAAGTGACAGTTCTCTTGCGGGCACCACTCGCGAAAACCCGAGCTTTTGTAGCATTTTTGCGCCGTCGGGATTGTGTACGCTCATCTGTGTCGATGCGTGCAACGGCATATCAGGACATATCTCCTTTACAATACGGTACATCGCCATATCCTGAATGATAACCGCATCCGCCCCTGCTTTTGCCACGTCTTTTACAGTCTCCACAGCGCTTTGTATCTCGCTGTCGGTGATTACTGTGTTGAGCGTTACATACACCTTCACCCCGCGTGCGTGACAGTATTTTACGGCATCGCCAAAATCGTCTGCGTCAAAATTATCGGCGTTTTTTCGCGCATTAAAGTTTTTTGTTCCAAGGTACACTGCGTCCGCGCCGCTTCTAACTGCGGCAATAAGCTGATCCTTTGCGCCTACCGGTGCTAAAACTTCCATTCATATCTCCTTAAAAATATCCCGAAAACCGGAGTTTTCGGGATAAAACTATTATGCATCATAGCCGTTGGGGTTGTTTTTCTGCCATCTCCAGATGTCGCGGCACATATCGTCGAGGTCACGTGTTGCCTCAAAGCCGATCTCTGCCTTTGCTTTTGACGGGTCGGCATAGAGTGAGCCGATGTCGCCTTCGCGTCTTTCAACGATTTTGTAGGGAACGGGAACGCCGCTTGCCTTTTCAAAAGCTTTTACAAGATCAAGCACGCTGTAGCCGTTGCCTGTGCCGAGGTTGTATGTGAATACACCTTTTCTGTTGACTGAAGCATCAAGCGCCTTGATATGACCGTTTGCAAGGTCAACAACGTGAATAAAATCGCGCACGCCTGTGCCGTCGGGTGTGTCGTAGTCGTTACCGAACACGCGCAGGAAGGGGAGCTTGCCGATTGCAACCTGTGAAACGTAGGGCGCAAGGTTGTTGGGGATATTCTGCGGGTCCTCGCCGATAAGACCGCTCTCGTGAGCTCCAACGGGATTGAAGTATCGAAGAAGTGTCACAGTCCAGTCGTTGTTTGCTTTATAAAGGTCGGTAAGCATGATCTCCTGCATAAGCTTTGTGTAGCCGTAGGGATTTGTAGGAGTGCCTGTGGGGAAGTCCTCTCTTACGGGAACGATCTTTGAGTTGCCGTAAACGGTAGCCGATGATGAGAAAACAATGTTTCTTACACCGTGTGCTTCCATAACCTCAAGCAGGGTGAGCGTACCTGTTATGTTGTTGTGGTAGTACATTACGGGCTTTTGCACGCTTTCGCCGACTGCCTTAAGTCCTGCAAAATGGATTACTGCGTCAATTTCGTTTTCATCAAAAATTTTATCGAGTGCTGCCTTGTCGAGCATATCTGCCTCGTAAAACTTAAAGTCCTTGCCTGTTATTTTTTTTACACGCTTAAGACTTTCGGGCTTGCTGTTGTAAAAATTATCAAAAGCAATTACCTCGTGACCGTTTTCGAGCAGCTGTACAATAGTGTGTGAACCGATGTAGCCTGCACCGCCTGATACCAATACCTTCATACTTATATATCCCTTTCATAAATAAAATTATATATCAGATAAAAATATATCCAAAACCTCATCCTGAAGCGCACTCTCGTATGCATCCTCGTACAGCGTTGTGCGCCGAGGCTTTGCCCGCTTAAGCATAAGCCCGTGTGTGACCCCGCCGCCGTAGGTCGTTGTAAAAAATGCCTTGCAGTCGTTATCTCTTGCGACCTTTGCCGCAACGGTCCGTGCCGCAATAATGCGCCCGTCGACGATCTCGACGCTCTCGTTGTCGCTTTGCTCTATCAGCTCGTCTGCTGTGTAGTCAAGACCGCTGTCACTGTCAGAAATTATAATAAAGTTTTTGCCGACATCACCTGTTACCATAACGTGTACATGTGCCTTGCCGTCACCGCGTATAAACATCTCGGTGATCATATTGACTGTTATAAGGTCAAGCACACCCAGACGCGTCAGCGACAGACACATATGTATCCTCGGGCTCATCGTGTATGAGAATCTGTCCTCGCCGAGCCGCTTTTTCATTTTTTCCAGCAGTCCGCTCATATAATCGTACAGCTCAATCACGCGCAGTGTTGTCGGGTGCGTGTGATTTGTCGCGGCAAGCTCAATGTTTTTAAACACCTTGCGCAACCGACCGAGGTTGTTCATAACAATTTTATAATCTTCTTCGGACAATTTTTCAGCGAGCTTCGCAATCGGCACCGTGCAGTCAACGAGTGCCATGATCGATAGGTCGACCATCGCCTCAAGGTCTTGCTTTTGCAGCTTGTCAATAGCGTTAAGCGTCGTGTTTGAAATGTAAATCGCAAGATACTGATCGTCTTCAAACGTCATCGGAAACACGACAAAGTGCCGCGGTGCATTCTCTGTAAAACAAATCGAGTCAAAGCTTGTCGAATGCACATCGTCCCACAGCGCAAAACTCACCTGATTACACTGCGAGTTTGTAAAAATACTGCTCAGGTGTAAAAGCGGTGCGCCGTCCTTTGCAAATATAGCCTTTACCCGCTGTGTCGCATAGACAACGCTTAAGTTTTCGTCAACACAGATTATAAATTCTTTGCTGTTTTCAAAGATAGTCTTAAAGTGGTTATACGCAGAATTGTTCATATTAAACTCACCACTATTAATTATATTATACCAAAATTTGTTTGTAAAGTTAAATATTTAAATATTCAAACAATACCGAAAAATATTCGCGCAGGTAGTAGGATAAATGTAAAAACGGTACGTTTGGTGTCGGACCGTTTATACTGTGAACATCGGTAAACCCTGCTTTTTTCATAATCAGCATTGAGCGGTAGAGGTGAAAATCGTTTGTTGCCACCGCAACCTTCAGCTTTTCATAATCGGGTATCAGCTCTTTTGCAAAGCCTATGTTTTGCGTGGTATCAGTCGAGCGCTCTTCTTTTTGCATTCTGTTTTTGTCAATGCCGCGGCTTGCCATATAGTCGTATAGTGCCTGCGCCTCCGACACAAGCTCATTTTTGCCTTGACCGCCGCAAAGCACCGCCTTGCAGTCGGGGTACTTGTTGAGATATTCAATCGCCGCCTCCGCCCGCGTTATTGCCGAGCGGGTGAGCTCTTTGCCGCGCAGACCGCAGCCGAGCACTAAAATATAGTCGCACCTTTCGTCTGTCGTTTCGATTGCCGATATGATTTTTGCTTCAATCACCGCAAACGACACCAAAAACGCCGCAATAAGCACCCACGCAGTAATTTTGCATACGGTAGCGGTTATCGAAACCGCCCTGCATCTTGCCTTTTCCAGCCGTAGCAGTACCGCGTAAATTATACAGCAAATACCGCACAGCGATAAAAATATGCACAAAAACGAAAGATGCGGCAAGACCGCCCGCACAAAAAACGGCAGTATAAAAAGCGCCGCCCCCGTAATGTATAATCCTTTATGCTCTTTTAATATATTCAATAACCTGTTTAACATCGTCAAATACCTTGTCACACGCCGCTTGACAGCGTGCCTTGTCTGTGTGTCCGTTTGGGATGAGTATGCAATCAGCACCGAGCGCGTGTGCTGTCTGTGCGTCTGTTGTAAGGTCGCCTATAAAAAGTGTGTTTTTTGGCACGATTCCTTCTTTTTCAAATACTGCCCTCGCCATATCGCTCTTTGACCCGAGGTTTTTGTCGGGCAGTCCGCAGACCTTATCAAACCAACCGCCTATGCCGTATTTTTCGGTTTCTTCAACTAAATGCCCGTGATAGAGCGATGAAAACAAATAGCTTTTTATCCCAAGAGCGCGTGCAAAGCTTATAACGTCGTACACCCCGTCAAAGATGTGCGAGCTGTCGCCGTGCATTTTGCAGTATTTTCTGAACTCCTCCGACAGCGCCGCAATATCCTCAGTATAAATACCGACGGTTTTATAATACTCCGTCAGCGGCATTGTAAGTGTTTTTTTGTATATCTCAAGATTGGTGTCGGGCAGACCCCGCGCCTTCAGCATTTCGTTTACGGCAAGCACCGATGTGTATGCATCGTTTAAAACAGTACCGTTGTAGTCCCATATAATGTGTGTGATCATAATATATTTCCCTGTTTAAGAAAAAAAGCCATCGAACAGTATGTTCGCTGGCTTTTGATTTGATTAGTCAAGATTGTATCTTTTCTTAAATTTGTCGACACGGCCGCCGGAATCTACCAGCTTCTGTCTACCTGTGAAGAAGGGGTGGCATTTTGAACAAATTTCAACCTTGATCTCGCTCTTTGTTGATCTTGTCTCAAATGTTTCGCCGCATGCACATTTAACTACAGCTTTATCGTAATTGGGATGGATACCCTCTCTCATTTGTTTCACCTCTTTTAACTTTGTTTCATTAGACCGATTTATTGTAGCACAATTACATTGTAATTGCAAGAGTTTTTTTATATTTTTTTTAAATTATACCGCATCTGCTTGATTTTGGTCGTTTATAGTGTCGCCCTCAACTTTTTCTTCAGGCAGTGTCGCGTTAAACTGAAGAGCTTTTTCAAACTCACTGTCAGCGGTGTGGCTCTCCAGGGCATTTATCGCAAACGAATCGCTCAGCTCAATGTCGCGGTTGTTTGTGATAACGGCAACTCCCGTGTCTGACAGCGCAAAATCGTAAACGTCGGATTTGATTTTGACAGGCGAGGGGATGTTGCCCTCTTTTTCAAAGCCTGCCTTAAAGCCTTCGTTGTCGCCCCATACAAAAAGGTCGCCTTCAAAGGTGAGCGCCGCAACGGTGCTGCCGTTTACGTCGATCTTTTTAACACCGTTCATTATTGATATAAGCTCCGCCTTAAACGCTTGCCCGCCGTTGCCGAGCTGCCCCTTGTCGTTGTTGCCCGCAGTAAACAGCTGTCCGTTCACAGCAAGCACCAGTGATAAATAGTTGCCCGCCTTTACGTCCTTTATGCCCTGCATTATCTTTATCGGTTCAGTCGACGATATCGCTGTCTTGTTGCCGAGCTGTGAGTATGAGTTGTCACCGACCGCCTTGAAAATACCGTAGCTGTCGACTGTCATCGAGTGTGTTTCCGATATCGCACAGCGGCTTATGTTGTCTGTAACAAATGTCGGTGTCGACTTGTTTTTTGTTGTCGTGTCGCCCAGCTGACCGTATTCGTTAAAGCCGAGTCCGTAAAGACTACCGTCCTTTGTTATATATAAAACCGAGTTGCTTGTAAGGTCGCAGTAAACAACGTCCTTTGCAATGACCTTATTTTTAAACTCAATTTTTCCGCCGTCATACTCCGAGTACTGTAAATATCCGTCAAGTATCAGCTCGTTTTTGTCGGTGATGAGCGCCCTTAACGTCTTGCCGCCGCCGACAAACTGTGCACCGTTGCTGACAGTTTCTGTTTTATAAACCACTCCCGTCGGAACGGGCTCCCGGTCACCTGTCGCCGCCATTTCCATAAGCGCTTGTATCTTAAACAAGTCACCCTTGCCGTTTTTAAAATACACGCTTTCGCCCTGTGCAAATACCGCGTCGGGAAGATAGGGGAGCGCCCCCTGCGCGTCGCTTTGTATAAGCACCTGCGAATACTTCAATACGGGGTCGTATTCTTTTAATCTGTTAAATATTTTAATGTTGTTTGACCTGCAGTAGATAATGAACAGCACCGCCGCCGCAAGTGTGCACAGCACCGCTATCGCACCAAAAAATCTGCGTGTCTTTTTCTTTTCCTTTTTGCGCCGCTTGCTTGCACTGAAAATGTAAATGACCAGCGAAAGCACCGCCGCAATAACTAAAGCAATTGAAATATTAAGAAGTAACATTTAAAAAGTTCCTTTATTTAATCTTAACGGTCACAAGCTGTGAAAACTCGCTCCTTGCATTTCCGCGGCCGAGCTGGCCGCAGTTGTTAAAGCCGGTCGAGAGCACCTTGCTGTCACTGTCCATAACAACGGTGTGCAGACCGCTTGTGTCAAAGGCTGCAACATTTTCTGCAACCTTTAACGGCAGATTCTGGTTTACCTCGTTTTTACAGCCGAGCTGACCTACGGTGTTCTGACCCCACGCAAAAAGCTCGCCGTCGCCGTTTAGTGCAAACGCGCTCTTTTTGCCCGCGTCGATCTGCGTTATACCTGTAAGCACCTGCACAAATGCAGTGCCGTTTTCGTTTGTGCCGTTTCCCAGCTGACCGCAGTCATTTTTACCGCAGGACAAAACGTTGCCGTCGTTGTCAAGCAGCAGTATAAAATCGTCGCCTGCCGCCACCTGCTTTATGCCGCCGTGAATTGTAACGGGGTAGTTAAAGCCGCTTTCTTCTTTTGCAAACTGTCTGTATGTGTTGCTGCCGAAAACCACCGCATCACCTGATTTTTGCAGTGCCACCGTAAACTCCGCCTCGCACACAACCTGTGTCACACTTCCAAGCACCGCGGCGGGCTCTGCCTTTGACTCGTTGTTGTAGGTGCCGAGCTGACCGTGAGCGCCCGCGCCGTACATATACAGCTTGCCGTCAGTCTTGATAAATCCGACCGTCGTCTCCGACACACAAAAGTCAACAACGTTTTCCGAAATAACCGTTTCCGTTGCAACGTTTTCGGCATCGACTGCGCTTTGTGTCAGGGTGCCTTTGCTGTCGAGCACAAAAAAGCTCTTTTCCGTCGACATTATTTTTTTGATATCTTTAAAAATAAGCGCTTTGTCTTCAACATTCGTGCTTGCAAACTCTCTGCCGAAGCAGTAGACCCTGCCGTCATCTGTCAGCACAAACGAGCTCTCGCCCGATGCAAACGCCGCCGTCGGCATCTGATTTATCAGCTTTGGCTGATCAGTGTTGAAGTTTTCTTCGGTTATCTGTTTTTCATATTGATAGTTTTGCAGCCATTTGGGTATCATGTCATATAAAACCACCGTCAGCACTGCGCAGACCGCGAGTGCTGCCAGCATGCCGATCGTTTTACGCGACACACTCGGGATTTTGGACAGCAGATGCTTTATCGGGTTTGTCTGCAGATTGTCGTCGCGCTTTGACGGCAGATAGCACACAATGACAAGACCGATAATTCCGAGAATAAATCCTAAAAATCCCCACGCTTTTCTGCGCCCTTTAAGCTTTGCAAGGCTGGCCGAAAAGCTTACGCAAAAAATCATAAGCAACAGCGCCGCAAAAACAGATATTATTATAAGCGTAACATTGGGACTCAATATCCTGTACTCCTTTAAACAATATATCAGTATAATAATAAATTAAAAAGGTAATTTTTACAAGCCTTTTTTAACTGTTTGCATGATTAATTTGTGTTTATCCGCAAAAAATAATTCAAAAGGATGAGATAAATGAAAAAAATCGTAGCAATCGTGCTTGTGCTTTCACTGTGCATCGGTCTGTATATCGGCTCGCTTCCCGAGGACTATTCGTTTTTTACAGGCGAATCGCTTGTGTCCGACAGCCCGTTTGTAACGCTTGATGTCGGCAGTACACAGACCTCTGTGCAAGCGTCGGCACTGGGTGAGGGTAAATACACCGCAAAGGTAAAGCTTTTCGGCTTTTTGCCGATAAAGACCGCCAAAATAACAGTTTTACAAAATAAAAAGCTTGTGCCGCTCGGCACCGCCTTCGGTGTCAAGCTGTATACCGACGGTGTCATCGTTGTCGATATCACCGATTTTGTGTGCGGCGGCGCTGTCTGTAACCCCGCATATGACGCGGGCATACGCGAGGGCGATGTCATTGTCAGCTATAACGGCGTAAAAATCAAATCAAACGAACAGCTGATCGAGCAGGTAAATTTATATGACGGCACACCGCAGGTGGCGGTTGTAAAGCGAAATAACCTTACATTTGAGGCAAGCGTCACTCCCGTCGCCGACGACAGCGACAGCCGCTTCCGCATCGGACTGTGGGTGCGCGACAGCACCGCAGGCATAGGGATGCTGACCTATTATGATAAAGAGACCAATAGCCTTGCAGGGCTCGGTCACTCTGTGTCCGACAGTGATACAGGACTTATAATGCCCGTGTCGACGGGTGAACTGGTGCTCGCCGATATCAAGGGCGTCGTAAGGGGGCAAAGCGGCGCGCCGGGTGAGCTTGTCGGCAGCTTTATCGAGGACAAAACGATCGGTATTTTAACGTCAAACAGCGGTACGGGTCTTGATGCTGTCTGCGTAAGCGAGCAGTTTTATGATATGGACGAGTACGAAATCTCGCTTAAAAAGGATATAAAAACGGGCGCGGCGCAGATTCTTTGCTGTGTTGACGGCACAAACACAAAGCCTTATGATATAAAGATAGAAAAGATAAATAATAATTTAAGCGAAACCAAAAATATGATAATAAAAATTACCGATAAAGAGCTGCTTTCAAAAACGGGCGGAATTGTCCGCGGTATGTCGGGCAGTCCCATTATCCAGAACGGCAAACTTGTCGGCGCTGTCACCCACGTCTTTGTCGACGACGCCACCCGCGGCTACGCCATTTTTATCGAGAATATGTTAGAGACTGCGCAAAGCGTGGCTGAAGAACAATTAAAAGAAGTATCATAACGACACAAATCCGTTGCGGATATTAAAAGTTCTGCAACGGATTTGTATATTTTGTTTATCAATAATTATATCTTGTTGTGTCTGAAAGGTATGCTTTAATGCTCTTGCCGATTTTTCTTTTAAATGCTGTTCTGAAATAGCCAACATCTGTATAACCGCAACGCCAACTAATTTCTTTTTGAGAAAAATAACCTGTTTCCAAAAGTGATTTGGCGTACTGTATACGTAGGGTGTCAAGATAGTCTTTGGGAGATGTGCCATATACTCGGTTAAATTCCCGGCGATAGTAAGCAGGTGAAACACACGCCTGCAATGCCAAATTCTCTATTGAAAGTTCAGAGTTCCAAAAATTTTGGCGCATATATTCGGCGGATTCTAATATTCTGTTATCTTTCAAATTGGTGGTGAAACCAACATCGCGGGTGAGCGCGGATAAAATTTCATATACAACCGATGTGATGCGATAGGTAGAACCGACATCATCTTCATATTTAATGCTTAATGCTTTTGTGAACAATGCTTTGTATTTTTCAGCATCAGGCACTTTATATACCTGAATTTCTTCCATTATGTAATTGAACATGTGAAAATGAATAACAAGGATATCTTCTTCCAAATTGTTTCGCTCATAAGCAACACCTGCGGGGATGATGCAGATACTTCCGGGCTCAAAGGAGATGGTTTTATTTTTGCATATGTATTTGCCCGGAGTTTTTAATCTTAATGTTATGGCAGAATAGGTGCGTGCCGATACAAAAACTTTTTCGCGTTTTTGATGATAGTTTAAAACATCGGTAACCGATATTGCAAGATTTTTGGGAAGCATTGTATCACCTCAAAAGAATTTTAACAGTTATAGTAGCGAAAATCAAGTGTTTTATAGCGAAAAATGACTTGTTTGATATCGAAATTTATATATAATTGAATTATAGTAATTTTTGAGGTGATAAAAAATGAATTTTTGTTCTAACCCAACAGATTTAAAAATCACAGATATGCGCTTTGTTGATATAGACGGTGCGCCTAAAAGATGCACAATTCTGCGAATTGACACTAACCAAGGAATAAGCGGTTTTGGTGAGGTGCGCGATGCGTCTTCTAAAACCTATGCACTTATGCTTAAAAGCAGAATTTTGGGAGAAAATCCTTGCAATGTTGATAAGATTTTCCGCAAAATAAAGCAGTTCGGCGGTCCCTCGCGTCAAGGCGGCGGTGTGAGTGGTATTGAAATTGCACTTTGGGATTTAGCAGGTAAGGCTTACGGAGTGCCTTTATATCAGCTTTTGGGTGGTAAATTTCGTGATGAAATCAGGGTTTACTGTGATACTGATGTTGATGGTAAGCACACGGGTCACGATATGGGACTAGCCTTAAAGAAAAGAATGGATATGGGCTTTACATTTTTAAAAATGGACTTAGGAATAGGACTTCTTTTAGACGAGCCCGGAACACTTAATGCTCCTTTAGGATTCATTGATGATATGAAGAAATATGCAAGCCATATTCTCAATGTTCAGGGCGGAAGTGTTACTGCCGATATGGTTAAGCATCAAAAGAGCTATTCTATTGTTACAACTGCTCATCCTCATACAGGTATTCATTTAACCGAAAATGGTCTTGATTTCCTTGAAAATTACGTAAAAGAGGTAAGAGAAGTTATTGGTTACGAAGTACCTCTTGCTATAGACCATTTCGGTCATATCTGTGTTGAAGATTGCATCCGTTTTGCAAGAAGAATGGAGCCTTATAACCTTGCTTGGATTGAAGATATGGTGCCTTGGATGTATACCGACCAGTATGTAAGACTTAAAAATTCTACTACCATTCCCATTTGTACAGGTGAAGATATTTATCTTAAAGAGGGATTTGAAACCCTCATCAAAGCGGGTGGTGTATCTGTTATCCACCCCGATATTTTAACCTGCGGCGGCGCTTTGGAGCTTAAAAAGATTGGCGATATAGCAGACGAACATGGAGTAGCTACCGCAATTCACATGGCAGAAAGCCCGGTGGCTTGCCTTGCAGCGGTACATACTGCGGCTGCTATGCATAATGTGCTCGCGCTTGAATTTCATTCCGTTGATGTTCCGTGGTGGGCAGATATGGTTAAAGGAATTGATAATCCTATATTTAAAGATGGTTTCATTAAAGTTCCCGAAAAACCGGGTCTTGGATTTGATGACCTTAACGAAGAAGTACTCCGTCAGCATATTAATCCGAATATTCCAGGTTACTTTGAACCGACAGATGAATGGAATAAGGAATTTTCAAATGACAGAATTTGGAGCTGATTATAATGAATTTTAATGATAGAGAA
>JAZQDN010000057.1:0-27788 GCA_045546815.1 Eubacteriales bacterium | reverse complement strand
ATAAAGGCTATATACTATGATGTATATAGCCTTAAATTTTACTTATTTTTGCGTTTAAATATAAATGACCTGAAAAGTATAATGTTCATTACAATAAAGAAAATAAAGAGAATTATGAGCGTCAGAATAGGCTTCTTTGGTGCAAGCGTTGCGAGCAACATAATAGGAAATCCAAATACAATAGCAGGGAAGTTCTGATAAACCATATTATCCGCTGCAGGAGACTTGAAATCGCCGTCAATCTCTCGAAGAAGAATTATACCTGTGCTGGCGGTTCCCGTAAGCATACCGTACATTGTAAGAAACTGTTCGTTTTCATATTCAGGAAAAAGCTTTTTGGCTATAAACAAATTATAAAGATAGGTGAGAACAAGAGCGGCGACACCAAGAATAATAAGTATACCCCAATATTTTTCAAGTAGGTCGAGCCTTATTACTGAGATTCCCGCGACAACCATTATATCAAAAAAGAAGTTTGAGCAACGCGTCATCAAAAAGTCGTTTGTATACTGTTTTTTAACAATGTTCTTTTTGTATAAAAAACCGAGTATCGCATTAATGAGTGACGCCGAAAGCACACCCAGTAAAAAGTTGAAGCCGTATATAACCGATTTCATACCCGGTATAAGTGCGCCGAGCAGCATCATAAGGAAGTATGTTATGAAGTACGCTGTAATAATCAGTGCGATCTGAACGGTAAACTTATCCATGCTTCCCGTAATCGGTATTTCGTTGTCACCCTGAAAGTCTTTGGCTTCCATTGCCTCGTGACCGCGATTTATTTTAACACCGCGCTTTTTTATAATAGAAAGCCTGAACACACCGCCAATGCAAGCAGAAAGAAAACCGAGTGCTGCTATCGTAAGACCAAATGCCTTGCCGCCCGAAAACCCAAAATCGTTTTCATAAATCGTACCGTAGTTTAGCGCCTGACCCGTTCCCTGACCGTAGCCAAAGGGAAGAAGGACTCCCGCCGCTGCAAAGCTGTCTTTTACAAATATTGTTGCGATGATTGTAATTCCAAGACCGACAACCGCCTGCAATAAGTATGTAGAAACAGTCGTAACACCCGTGTTAAATATTTCAACTGTCCTCTTTTTAGTAAGCTTTCCTTTTGATGACTTAAAGGTCGATGCTATAAACCCGAGTGCAAGCGCGTGATATGTAAGCGTTTCAAGATTTGCCGACCCTGCGCCGTTAAAAAAAGCAGTGTCAAACATAACTTCTTTCGTTATCAGCTTATATACCATTGAAATAATAAGTAATATTGCGCCGCCAAGTACCGACGCAGGAATGAGTGACGCTTTCAAAAATTTAATCGACCGCTTCAAAATATTTGCCGCAAAAAGGCTTAACATAAGCACTGCTATCAGGTTGAGCCAACCCCAGACACTAAAGTCCCAAAAATTGTTCATCTGTTTTTCCCTCGTTTATGTTTTTATAATGATTATAAAAATTGACATATTTAATTGCATTAAAACGTTTGTTGCCCTTGAGCTGATAAACATCACTACCGACGTAAATATTGAGTTTGTTGCGCCCAAGAACAGTGACGGAGACATCCTTGTCAAAACCTGCTCTTATGCCGTTAAAAGCAATTCTATCGTAAAACAATTCAATGCTGCATTCTTTTTGAATAAGCTTTTTATTTTTATAAAGATTAACCTTCCATAAATCAGCTCTGTCAGTGCAGACAGGAGCATCACAGCCTTGCGTTATGTCAATACTGTTTACATAGTCGCATTGATACTTGTACCAATCAAGTACATATTTAAAAGGAAGGGAAGTTCCTATTCCTTCAAGCTCTTTTGTGGGCAAATATCTCGCCTTCAGATTGCATTTTTTACAGGTAATAATATCATTTTTACTTTCAAATTCCGTAAGCTTGCATTTCGGACAGACATAAAGCAATCTTTCGAGATACTCTGCATTTTTCTTGCTGTAAAACTCTTCACCTTTACACGCCTCGTTTACATAAAGACCGTCACATATCAGCTTATAAAACTCGTCATTTGACATATTGTTGTACTGTTCGGGTTCAATGACACTGTGGACATATGCTCTCATCTTACCTCGGCGTACATCGTCGCTCCAACGCGGCTGAACACCGTATCCGCCTTCTATCCGAAACAATACGAGCGGCAAGCCAATTTTTTTTATAAACTTTACAATCGACGGTTTTATGTATCCTGTTTCGCCGCTGTATGTTCTGTTGCCCTCCGGTGACAGAGCGATAGAGCCGCTTTCCTTTGCAATTCGTATACATGTGCGTACAGCACCGATGTCAAGTGTTTGCTTTTTGATCGGTATAGGTGCTACCGCAAACCGAAGCAGCTTTGAAATAAAACCGTTGGAGAATAAGTCTTCGGATGCAAGATAATATATGCACTTTTTTAATACAATTCCAATAAAAAACTGATCAAATGCAGTCTGGTGATTCATAACCACAAGATATTGACGTTTGCGGTCGTGCTTGAATGGCTCAAACTTTATGTTGTAAACCGCTTTTGCATATGGAGTGATAACAGCATAAGCTATTGCAGTAATGATTTTGTGTCTGAATTTAATCCATTTTTTGCCCATTGATGCCCCTCCTGACATTCCAAAATGTTATTATAGCATTAAAATGTTGTTATGACAACATCTAAAATTAATTTTTTGCAAATGTATTTTCGTTGACATTGCCGTTGAAATGTTGTATAATTACTTTAGTTCGTAACTGGCGCTTGCGCAGGCTACTGCGAGGGAACGAACGTTAGATTTGTCGTACGCCTGGGCAGGATGTTTGATCCTGTCCATTTTTTATAGCAAAGGAGAAAAATATGGAACAATGGAACGGTTTTGTTAAAGGCGATTGGTGTGATAATATCAATGTCCGCGATTTTATACAAAAAAACTATGTAGAGTATACAGGAGACGAGAGCTTTCTGACAGGCCCCACCGAGCGCACCAGGCGTGTTTATAAAAAAGTGGAGGATCTGTTTGACTGTGAACGTAAGATGGGCGGTGTACTCGGTATTGAAACGGGCAGGGTATCGTCAATTCTTACATATGCTCCCGGTTATGTTTCTAAAGAGGATGATATAATTCTCGGTCTTCAGACTGAAAGACCGCTTTTCAGAGCGGTAAACCCCTTTGCAGGGCTTCGTAATGCAGAGCAGGCTTGCAAAGCATACGGCTATGATATAGGCGACAGTGTCAGAAACGAATTTAACTATAGAACAACACATAACACAGGTGTTTTCCGTGCATACACCCAGACAATGCGTAAAGCACGCCATACAGGTATTTTGACAGGTCTTCCCGATGCATACGGTCGCGGCCGACTTATCGGCGACTATCGTCGACTTGCTCTTTACGGTATGGACAGACTTCTTCTTGAAAAGCAAAAGGACCGTACATATCTTGGAAATTTTGATATGGATGACGAAAATATCCGGACTCTTGAGGATATAAACCGTCAGCTTGACTTTATGACCCAGCTCATTGAGATGGCGGCGCAGTACGGCTGTGATATAAGACGCCCTGCACAAAACTCATATGAGGCAGTGCAGTGGCTGTATTTTGCCTACCTCGGCGGTCAGAAGGAGCAAAACGGTGCGGCAAACAGCATCGGCCGTATCACCACGTTTCTTGATATTTACTTTGAACGCGACCTCAAAAACGGTGATATAACCGAGTCCGAGGTGCAGGAGCTTATCGATGACCTTGTTATAAAGCTCCGCCTTATCCGCCATCTCCGCACACCTGAATATAACGACCTTTTTGCAGGCGATCCCGTATGGGTTACTTGTTCCGAAGGCGGTATGGGCGAAGACGGCAGAACACTTGTTACAAAAACAAGCTTCAGAATGTTAAATACACTTTATAATCTCGGCTCGTCAGCAGAACCTAATATAACGGTTTTGTGGTCAACCTCACTTCCTGACGGCTTTAAAAAATACTGTGCAAAGGTGTCTATAGAAACAGACGCAATTCAGTATGAACACGACGATGTAATGCGTCTTTCCTACGGCGACGATTATGCTATTGCGTGTTGCGTTTCCGCTATGAAGGTCGGAAAGCAGATGCAGTTTTTCGGTGCTCGCTGTAACCTTGCAAAAGTATTGCTTATGACGTTAAACGGTGGTAAGGACGAGATCTATTCAGACCAGGTTGCTCCTGTCGGCCGTGTTTTTGATGCAGATGTACCGCTTGATTATGACGAAGTACTTGAAGCTTTAAAAACATATATGGCGTGGATGGCAAAGCTGTATGTAAATACAATGAATGTTATCCACTTTATGCATGATAAATACGCTTATGAACGCTTGATAATGGGCTTTCACGATACAATGCTTGAAAGACTTATGGCGTTTGGTATAAGCGGACTGTCGGTGCTTGCCGACTCTCTTAGTGCAATTAAATATGCAAAGGTTGTTCCGATAAAAAATGAGAGCGGTCTTATTGTTGATTTTAAAACAGAGGGTGACTTCCCGAAATACGGTAACGACGATGACCGTGTAGACAGTATAGCACAGTGGATTGTTGAGTACTTTTACAGTGAGCTTTGTAAAACTCCTTGCTACCGCGGTGCAAAGCATACACTTTCTGTTCTGACAATCACCTCAAACGTGGTTTACGGCAGAAAAACAGGCAATACGCCTGACGGCAGACGTGCAGGCGAACCGTTTGCTCCCGGTGCAAATCCAATGCACGGCAGAGACTGCGAGGGTGCTCTTGCGTCGCTCAACTCTGTTGCAAAATTAAGCTATGATTGTTGCCGTGACGGTATTTCAAACACATTTTCGATAACTCCGGGCACTCTCGGTAAAGACCTCGATGACCGCAAGAATAAGCTTACCGCAGTGATTGACGGCTATTTTTCACAGGGCGCACAGCACCTTAACGTAAACGTTTTTGACCGTCAGAAGCTTATTGATGCAATGAACAACCCCGAGCTTTACCCAAATCTCACAATTCGTGTTTCGGGCTATGCCGTTAATTTCCACAAGCTGTCAAAGGATAAACAGCTTGAGGTAATTTCGCGTACCTTCCACGAGAGTATGTAGACTATGCAGGTTCATTCAATCGAATCTCTCGGTGCACTTGACGGTGACGGCATAAGATATACCGTCTTTTTATCGGGCTGTCCTTTAAGATGTATTTATTGCCATAATCCTGACACGTGGAGCGGCAGTGTCGGTGAACAAAAGACGCCTGAACAGCTTTTTAATAAAATCAAACGCTATACCCCTTATTTTCGTGCAAGCGGCGGGGGAGTCACTTTTTCGGGCGGCGAACCGCTTTTGCAGGCAGATGAAATCAATGCGCTTGCACAGCTTTTAAAATCAGAGAACATCAATTACACTGTTGATACTTCGGGCTGTGTATCGCTGACTCCCGCTGTTCAAAAGGCGCTGCTCGGAGCAGAGCTTATCATTTTGGATCTTAAGTTTTATACCGAGGCTGACTATGAAAAATATTCATGCGGCAGTCTTAAAAAAGTAACTGATTTTCTTGATTTTCTTTGCAAGAATAATAAAAAAATATGGTTGCGCACCGTCATTGTTCCGTCGCTCAATGACACGGAACACGATATTGACAGCTATTTGAAAATAGCCGTACCTTATCTTGACTGCGTTGAAAAGTATGAGCTTTTAGCGTTTCACACAATGGGTTTTTTCAAGTACGATAACTTAAATATAACAAACCCTTGTAAAGATGTTGCGGCTCTTGATGCCAAAAAGCTTGATTATTTACAAGCATATCTTAATAAACAAAAGGAGAAATATACAGGTGTTAAAAAAGCTTGAAAACCTTTGGTATTACTACAAAAACTACCTGATAGTCGGTGTTTTGCTGGTTATCGCAATAGTTATCGCTGTTGTCAGCTGTAACGGCAGAGGCAGCTATGATATCCGCGTACTGTATATGACACACGAATATGTTGATATGACAGGTCAGCTTGACGTTCTTTTTTCGGAGTTTGTAGCGGACAATAATAACGACGGCGTATCAAATGCGCAGGTTATTACAATAAACTACGGAACAACGCTGAAGGAAGCGCAAAGTGCGGGCGCTACACGCTCTGCAAATCTTGCGTCGGGAAAAAATGTTCTGTTTCTGGTTGACGAGCAAAACTATAATGAGCTCAAAGCGGGTGGTTTTTTGCAGGATATATCACACCTTGGTTCGTCACAGTATCTGCAGGGTGACCGTTTTGATGCAAAGTCTTCTGGGCTTTTGTCAAAAATTGAAGGCTTTTCGCACACGGAATCAAACTATTATATTTGTGTACGCACATTTGATGAAGAACGCGCAAAGACTGATAAAAACTGTGCCGCGGGATACGATGCGGCTTACACCCTTATAAAAAATATTTTGGCTTTTTATAAATAATTTTTAAAAAAATGAAACTTTTTGCACCTCTTGTTACATTTATTAATAGGAGGTGTAATTTTTATGAAGAAATTATTATCATTATTAATGTGTTTAATCATTGTTCTGTCGGGCTGTGCAAAAACGCCCTTGCCGTCTGACGATGCCGAACAAATTCCAAATGAGCCCGAAAACGAAACTGTCTCTGATGATGCCGAACAAATCCCGAATGAATCCGAAAAAGAAACTGTCTCTGATGACGCCGAACAAATTCCAAATGAGCCCGAAAAAGAAACTGTCTCTGATGAGCCGGCCTTGGACCCCGAGCCTGAACCGCAACCGGAATCCGAAATAAACGAAACTCCGCAGGTTCAGCAGCTTACGCTGCCGCCTGCAACTGAATCGATGACATATAACGATAAGGACGCATATGTTGTCGGGTTTACTGATGATTTAATGGTGCTTCGCCCGCAGGGCTTTACATATGAAAGCTATATTGTTATCGAAATCGATACAACCGAAATGGACCTTGTTAAAAATGAAAAAGTGTATATAACAGGCACAGCCGAGCCTCTGAAAACACCTATGCCTTTTCCAAATGATACAGGCAAATATCCGATAAGATTTACAATGGATAAAAGCTGTATAGTATCGCGTCAGTTTGATACAGAAAGAATCAATGCATGGGAAGAGATAGTTTATAAAGAAAAAGATTTTGTTGTTTTTTATTTTGCAAAACGCTACATAAAGGTATACTGCGATGCCGATAAGCATTGCGTAGGTGACTTCGCAAAGTTTTCGGGTAAAGCCGAAAAAATCAAACCGCAGACAATAACTCTTGCAGACGGAAAAGAAAAAACAGTAAACTATGAGCTGACAAACGCAAAGGTAACAGCGTCTGATGAAATTACGGTTAAAAAACCTGTTATATATCTTTATCCCGAAACTGCAACAGATGTAACAGTAGACCTTGATTTTGACGGAAACCTTACCTGCACATACCCCGAGTATAACGGTCTGTGGCAAGTGAATGCTGCTCCCGACGGCACACTTACCGATAAGTCGGGCAGGGAATATTATTGCTTGTACTGGGAAGGTGAGAGTAATAGTAGCTACGTTTCAGATAAAAAAGTCGGTTTTATGGTAAAAGGTGAGGATACTGCTGAATTTCTGCGGGAAAAAGTGCTTGCACTCGGTCTTGATCAGAAGGAGGCAAACGAGTTTATAATTTATTGGTTGCCGCTTATGCAGGACAATGCTTATAACTATATCTATTTTTCTATCGATGAGTACTGTGACGCGGCAAAGCTGAATGTCACTCCTGCACCCGATACCGTTATCCGCTTTTCAATGGTGTGGCAGGGTCTTGACAGTCCATATGCCGTGACCGAGCAGATTTTACCCAAAACTCCCGTGCGCCGTGGCTTTACGGTTGTTGAGTGGGGCGGACTCGAAATAAAATAAAAACAAGACGGATTCGTTTGAATCCGTCTTTTAAATTTTAAGCTTCTGATACTTTTGTTTTGTGGCGATGCCGCCGCGTATGTGCCGCTCTTTTAAATTATTGTCAAGCACCGCTTTGACCTGTATGTATAGATCGTAGTCAATATTTTTCAAGCGATAGCTGACGTCTTTGTGGACAGTTGATTTTGAAATTTTAAATTCAAGTGCAGTTTTTCTTACCGTAGCACCTGTTTTAATTATGTATCGTGCAAACTCCCTTGCTCTTTCGTCACAGCTGTAATACATTTGTTTCCCATCCTTACATTCTTTTAATACAAAATATGTGTAAGGATGGATTTTTATTACTTAATTGTGACTGTTTATTCTTTTAAACTCGCGCGGACTTACACCGAGCGTATCTTTAAAAACCTTGTTAAAAAATTTAATGTTGCTGTATCCTACAATATTTGCAATCTCGCTTACTGTGTGATCGCCCGCCTCAAGTAGTCTGCAGCTTTGCTCGACACGTATTTTTTGTAAATATTGCGTAAACCCAACCCCCATTTCCGATGAGAACTTTTTAGATATATGCGAAAGTGAGTAGTTGTATTTTGCCGCAATGTCGCTGAGGCTTATCTGCTCTGCATAGTGAAGCTTTATATAATCCGAAACTTCTTTTATAACATCGCTTTCGTTTTTTGCGCCGTCCTTTTTTCCGATTTTACGCATTATTATAATAAACATCTGTACAATGAGACATCGTATACACTCCAAAAAACCGTCTTCTACTTCGGCAAACTCCTTTTTTATCTGCTGTATGATTTTATATACCTCTCCGTCGTCATCGTGAAAAGCAACTCCTGCGGGCGAGCGGTTGAGCGAGCGGTACTTAAATCGGATAAAATAAGAGTTAACAACCTTTTCAAAGCTCTCATCTTTAGAGAGTGTTCTGTCAACAAAATTGGGATAAAACAAAAAGTTTGTAACGGTAAGCGTGTCTTTTCCGACTGCTTTGTATTGGTGTTGCGTACCGTAGTCTACGATAAAATAATCGCCCGCACCAAGCGTCGACACCTCGCCTTCAAACGAATGCTCCATTATTCCGCTTTCAATATAAGTAAATTCCAGAAAGCTGTGGTCGTGTAGGGCCGCCAGCCGACTGCTTGTTCTGTGAATTACAAACCCGTACTTTTCAAGGTATTCATTTCTTTCTTTTGTATGAAGATTTTGCACAAAATCACACCCTGTTTTAGAAAAAAAGTATCTTGTTTTATTATACTATTGATTGTATAATAAAGTCAATATCGGAGGTGTAATTATGCTATATAAAAAGAACGATTCAAAGCAGCTTGATATTGAGCTTTTTAAAAATCCTACGTCAGAATATCGCGCAACACCGTTCTGGTCGTGGAACTGTAAGCTTGATAAAGATCAGCTTTTAAGACAGATAGAGCAGTTTAAACAGATGGGTCTTGGTGGATTTCATATGCATCCGCGTACAGGTCTTGATACAGAGTACCTGAGCGATGAATTTATGGATATGGTAAAGGCTTGCTGTGATAAGGCAGAGAAAGAGCAGATGCTTGCCTGGCTTTACGACGAAGACAGATGGTCATCTGGTCCTGCGGGCGGTAAGGTTACAAAAATCAAAAAATTCCGCCGCAAACGCCTTGAACTCTTTCCTGAAGATAAAAATTGGAATACTCCAAAAGAGCAGGCGCTCGAAACAGGTGACCCATACCTTCTTTCCTGCTACGATGTAGTACTTGATACAGAGGGCTATCTTGACAGCTTTAAGCGCATCGGTATTAACGATAGTGCAATCGGCACCAAGTGGTATGCATACTGTGTCAACGAAAAAGAATCGCCCTGGTTTAACTATCAGACATATTTTGACGCAATGGATAAAGAGGCTGTTGCCGAGTTTATTAATGTTACGCACGAGCGCTATAAAGAAATAATCGGTGAGCGTTTCGGTGGCTCTGTTCCTGCAATATTCACTGATGAGCCCAATGCTAATCATGAAAAAAGGATGTTTGCTCCCACACCTGAATTTAAAGGCAGACTTAAGCTTACCTGGTCACGCTTTTTTGAAGAAAAATACATCGAGGTTTACGGCGAAGACTTTCTTGATAAGCTCCCCGAGCTTATGTGGAACAAAAAAGACGGCTCTGACTCACTTACAAAATATCGCTTTTTTGACTTTGTAGCCCAGCAGTTTTCCGAAAACTTTTCCGGTCAGATAGGTGAGTGGTGCGACAAAAACAACATTAAATTTACAGGTCATTACCTTCGTGAGCCCGAGCTTGAAGAACAGGCTGTCACATGTGGCGAGATAATGCGTAACTACGGTAAAATGGGCATCCCCGGTATTGATATGCTTTGTAATCACTATGAGTTTACAACAGCAAAGCAGGCGCAGTCAGCTGTGCATCAGTACGGCAAGGAGGGTATGCTTTCCGAGCTCTACGGCGTTACTAACTGGGACTTTGACTTCCGCGGTCATAAAATGCAGGGTGACTGGCAGGCGGCGCTCGGTGTTACTGTCCGCGTTCCGCACCTTGCGTGGCTTTCAATGAAAGGCGAGGCAAAGCGTGACTATCCTGCCGCAATTGGTTATCAGTCCCCGTGGTACAAGGAATATTCATATATCGAAGACCACTTTGCACGTGTTAACACAGCACTCACGCGTGGTACACCGATTGTAAAGGTTGGCGTTATCCATCAGATTGAAAGCTATTGGATATCAAGCGGCCCCCTTTCTCAAACTACCGCACAGGTAAAATCTCTTGAGGATAATTTTGATAATGTTACCGAATGGCTCATTAAAAACCATCTTGATTTTGACTTTATCTGCGAGGCTTCGGTTCCCGAACTTTACTGTGAAAAAACTCCCAAAACCCTTGGCAAAATGACATATGATGCCGTTGTCGTTCCCGGCTGTATCACATTGAGACAGACAACCCTCGACTTTCTTGACAGCTTCAGTAAAAACGGCGGCAGAGTAATCTTTATGGGTAGCTGTCCCACACACGTTGACGGTGTAAAGGGAAATGGCTGTACACCCGTTTTTGATAAGAGTGAAAAGATAAGCTTTGACAGCGCTTCACTTCAGGCGGCGCTTGAAGACGAAAGATGTGTCCGCATTATCAATTCTAAAGGCGATAACGAAACGAGACTTATTTATAACTACCGTCAGGATAATGATTGCCGCTGGCTTTTCGTTGCTTGCAACGCTGATTTCGGCGAAGAGACACATAAAAAAGCACAGCGCGACGTAGTTAAACAGGATATGCTTACAATAACCGTTACAGGCGAATTTGTACCGACAGAATATGATACACTTTCTGGTGAAATCAGATCTGTGGATTATAAGCATAAAAACGGAAACACCGTTATTACATATCCGTTTGTTCCCTGCAACAGCATACTTTTAAAGCTTTCGGATAAAGCAGAGGCAGATACTGCAGAAAAACCGTCTATTGATCCGGTATGCAAGTATACAATCAAAAACGCTGTGGGCTACACATTAAGCGAGCCTAACGTATTGCTTCTTGACCAGGCTGAATACAGCTATGACGGCGGTGAGTGGCAGCAGAGTGAGGAGATACTTCGCATTTCCCGTAATTTCCGCGACAGCCTTAATTATAAGTCCGACCAGACCCAGCCCTATGCAGTTGAGATAACCCCTGCAACACATACCGTTTCGCTTCGCTTTACGATTATGAGTGAAATTGCGGTAAATGGTGCACGTCTTGCACTTGAAGATGCCGATGTTGCAAAAATTATTTTTAACGGTAAACCGGTTGCAAACAATATAGACGGTTACTTTACCGATGAATCAATTCAGACTGTTATGCTGCCTGCTATCGCTGTCGGTGAAAACACTCTTGAAATATGCTATCCTTACGGTGAGCGTACCAATATTGAATGGTGCTATATCCTTGGAGATTTCGGTGTACGCGTTATCGGATGTGAAAAGATCATTACCGAAAGACAAGCAAAGCTTGGCTTCGGCGATGTTACTTCACAAACGCTTCCGTTTTACGGTGCAAATATCGATTATAGCTTTGATGTTGAACTCGAAAGTGACGGCGCGATTGAAATAGAAACATCATATTATCGCGGCTCACTTATAGCAGTTTCTATTGACAGTGAGCGCTGCGGCAGAATTGTGCTCCCGCCGTATAGACTTATGATAAACGACGTAAAGAAGGGCAAGCATACTGTAACGCTTACGCTATTCGGCAACCGTCACAACTGTTTCGGTGCAATGCATCTTGTAAACGAGGGTGAGCTGTGGTTTGGTCCTACAGCATGGCGCACAACTGGCGAGGATTGGTGCTATGAGTATAAGACCCGCCGCTTCGGTATTCTTAAAAGCCCTGTTATCACAATTTATAAAAAATAACAAAAGAGAGGTCAACACCTCTCTTTTTATTTGACATAATTTTGCTGTGGTGCTATAATATTGACACAGTATTGCACACTCGGAGGTGTGAAAAATGTCTTATTCAAAATACGAGCTTCACGACGGCTATGACAGTGGCTTTCCGCTTAAATTCCATCTTGATAGGATAAAAGAGCTGAAGCCTCATTGGCATGAGCATATTGAATTATTATATATCAAAAGCGGCAGCTGCAATGTTGTCGGCGGTGATGTTACAAATATACTAAAAAAAGGCGATGTTGTTGTTTTCAGTCCCGACTGTGTCCATAGCCTGCAGTCCGACGCGTGTGAATACTATTGCATTACCGTTGACCGACGCTTTTGCACAGATTTTGGCATTCCTGCAAATCAGGGTCAGTTTTCGTGGGTGTCGACGGGTGGTGATATCAATTCGTGTTATTCCAAAATAATCCGACTTATGAAAACACAGCCGATATGCTACAAGGAGGAAGTAAAAGCGTTACTGCTGCGTATACTTGCCATTGTTTATCGCTCATATACTCTTAACGAAAAAATGTGCGGAACGGTAAATAATAAAATGATATCGCAAGCAATTGAGTATCTCAACACACATTTTTCAGAGCCGGTTACTGTTGAAGAGCTCAGTCAGTATGTCGGGTTCAGCAAATACTATTTTTGTCGCTCGTTCAAGCAGGTGACGGGAAAAACTGTGGTTGATTATATAAACCTTCTGCGCTGTCAGAACGCAAAGCGTCTTATAACGAGCGGTCAGTATAACGTCAGCGAGAGCGCGCGGATCAGTGGTTTTAACAATCTGTCTTATTTTTCACGAACATATATAAAACATATGGGTAAGAGCCCGTCAAATGAAAAAACGTCCTGATTTTTCAGGACGTTTTATTCATTCGCCGATTTTTTTAATATGCGGGCATTCTATTGTCTGTCTTATTACAGGCACTGCCCATCTGATTGCATTTTTTATAACTGTCTGTACGTTTTTATCGTAGTAAATGGGAAAGGTTTCGTGACCCGGCTGAAAATAGAAGATTTTTCCGTTGCCTCTCAAAAAGCAACAACCCGAGCGAAAAATTTCTCCGCCTTCATACCAACCGCCGAATACAAGCTCGTCGGGCTCGGGAATATCAAACGGCTCAGCATATGTTTCATCGTGCGGTATTTCAAAATATCTGTCAATTCCCGAAGCAATCGGGTGAGACGGCTTTATGACCCACAGCCGTTCCATATCACCGTTTTCGCGCCAGGAAAGATTGCATGTAGTACCCATTAACAGTTTAAACGGCTTTGAGTGGTGAGCAGAGTGAAGAGCAATAAAGCCCATTCCTGATAGTACAGCTTTCTGTACCTTTTTTGCAATCTCGTCAGGCACCTTTGCGTGCGCGGCATGCCCCCACCATATGAGAACATCGGTGTTTTGTAAAAGCTCATCTGTAATACCGCAGTTTTCACCGTCATAAAGCGTTGCGGTATTAACGGTAAACTCACCGTCTTTTTCCAAAAACTCTTTTATAGCGTTGTGTATGCCGTCAGGATATATGTCTTTAACCTTTTCTTTTTCCTGCTCATGCTTAAATTCGTTCCATACAGTAACCCGTATCATCTTGCTCACTCCTTTTTAAAAAATTATATCAAACGGAGATAAAAAGTCAATTATTTTGGTGATAATAAAAAGAAAAAAGGTGTGAGACTATTTGGAATTTAAAGCCGATTTCAACTATAATATTTCAATGTTTAAGCAGCTTTTTGAGCGCGACGATATGTTTACTCTCAAAATAATTGTAAATGAGCATAACCCGTCTCTCAAAATCGCTATAGCTCTTGTTAACTGTATGGTAAATACCGAGGTTGTTGACCGCGATATAATTGCACCGCTTTGTAAAAAGCCCGTCAGCGACGATATTAACTTTGCTGTAAACTCCGGTGTGTTTGTGCACAGTGCAAAGCTGTGTGAGAACGCAACTGATGCTGTGATTAATGTTGCAGCAGGTGATACAGTTATTTTTATCGGTGATAACACACAGGTAATAACAATAGATACCAAGGGTATGAAACAGCGCGATGTATCAGCACCAGAAACCGAGCAGTCGGTCATTGGTCCTTCAGAGGGGTTTAACGAAAACATCGTAACAAACTTATCGCTGATAAAAAAGCGTATAATGACCCATAAACTAAAAAATGAGTTTGTAACTCTTGGAAAACAAAGCAATACAAAGCTTGCCGTCTGCTATATTGACGGTATAGCAAAGCCCGAGCTTGTAAAAGAGGTAAAGCACAGACTTTCTCTTATTGATACTGACTTTATTGCAGACAGTAATTATATCGCCGACTTTATACGCGACAATAAAACATCTTTTATAAAAACCTACGGCAGAACAAACCGCCCGGACGTGCTTTGTGCAAAATTGTTAGAAGGGCGAATAGGTATAATTGTTAATGGCTCACCCACGGCACTGACACTTCCGTTTTTGTTTATAGAGAATTTTCAAACTCCCGATGACTATTATCTTAACTGCTGGTATGCAAATATAGGCAGGTTACTGCGGATAATAGGCTTTTATCTGTCGTTTTTACTGCCTGCGGCATTTACGGCAATTACTCTACACAACCTGTCAATGCTACCTCCCGAATGGCTTTACAGTATAAGCACTGCACGTACAGGCGTTCCCGTTCCGATCGTGATAGAGGTGTTTTTGCTTTTCGGGGTATTCGAAATACTGCGCGAAACAGGTACACGAATGCCATCAAGCATAGGCCTTGCACTTAATGTTGTCGGTGCAATAATACTCGGGCAGGCGGCGGTTGATGCAAAGCTTGTTTCGGCGCCAACTGTTATTGTAGTTGCGTTTTCGGGTGTTATGGGACTTATGGTTCCAAATCTTAAGGGCGCTGTATTTTACCTTCGCCTTGCAATGCTTATTCTCGCAACAGTTGCAGGTATGCCCGGCGTGTTTATAGGTTTTATGCTATTTCTGATTATTTTGTGTAATATGTCCTCTCTCGGTGTGCCGATAATGTATATGTATTCGTTTATTTCAAAATCATCGCGTTCAGATACATTTTTCAGATCCCCAATATATAAAATGAATTATCGTCCGGGAGCGTTTACCGATAATATAAAAAGGCAGGGTAAGGTATGAAAAAAGGTATTAGAATAACAATACTTGTTGTAGCGTTTATTGTGCTTTCTTCGTTCTGTCGTTTTCATACTGTTTCTAAATATGATATTGTAAGTGGCATCTCGATTGATTACAAGAACGGCGAATACAACGTGGTATGTGAAATATCCATGCCATCGTCAAATAATGATTTTGGAAGCAAAGCTACCTATGTAAAGGGTAATGGCTTTACAATTGCAAAAGCTCTTGAAAATACGGGGCTTAAGAGCCAGAATCAATTGTATCTTGACTCGGTGCAGCTGTACCTCATTTCCGACAAGGCTTTTGAAAACGATGAGCTTAAGCAGTACCTGAAATCAGAAAATGTAAACCTTCGTGCAGTTGCTGTATTGTGTGAGGGTGACGCTGCCGATGTATTATATTCTGAAAAAGAATCGAACGAGCGGGCAAAAAGTCTTTCGCTTTGCGAAAAACTGAAATCTATCTGTCGGGAACAAAAACTACCGCTTCCGCACGTAGTAACACTTTTGAAAACGGGCGGTGAAATATATATAAACCGTGACAAGCTCGCCCAAAGGAGAACAGATATATGAAATCAAAAACAGCAGATATATTCTATGCTTTTTGCGTAAGTGTAGGCGGAATTTGTATAGCGCTTTTGTATCGGGTTGATATACTGACAATATTTTTTATCTTAACTCTGTCGGTATCCTTTTCTCTGTTTTGCTGCTTTCTCGGTGAACGCACAGCGTCACGCGAGTGGGTTAAAAGAGTTTTTGCCGTTGGTGCGCTTATTTCGGCGGCTGTAAGTATTTATCTTGGCACACGTCTTGTGTGCGACTTTTCTCTTGATAACAGTTTTGTTCCGATTTGTATTTTTTTGAGCTGTGTCGTAGCGGTAAGCCTTGCTACTTCAACTTTGCGTGCGTGTAAGTCTGTAGCGTCGGTTATGTCGGCTGTGTGCGTATTGTTTTTGCTCATAATTTTATTGCTTTGTATTCTTGAAGGTGATTTTTCCAAGGTATATTCCGGCGATTCTGACAGATCAATTATTTTTCCGCTTGCCGTTTTTTCGGTAATAGATATAGTTTTCATAATGCCTTATATACGAAAATCCAATCGCTGTATGTTTGTTCTCGGCTCTGCACTTATGCCTGCATATATGCTGGTGACAACTGTTCTTGCAATCAGTACACTGTCTGCCGATATCTTTTATTCGCTTGATACTCCTGTTATAACAATGTGGCAGACCTGCTATGTTATTTCCTTTGTTGACCGTTTTGAAACACTGATTTTATGTGTGCTGTTTGCAATATGCACCGTCAAAGCAGGAATATTTTTAAAATGTGTTTTTGATATTTTTCAAAAGCGGTTTAAAACTATTGTATCCGTGCTGTTGGGTGCTTTGACAATACCGCTTGTGTTAAGACCGGGACTGATATATATTTATGCTTTTTTCAGTCTTATTGTGGCAATAATTTACTGTGTTAACCTTCTATTAAAAAAATGTTGTTGATTTATATAATAATATATATTATAATAATTTAATAAATTTATTATTTTGAGGAATTATTATGTCAGACAGAATTAACATATATGAAACAGTGGGTGATTACAGCGAGTTTGCCCTTTTGCCTACACGCGGTCTTATTGTAATGCCCGGTACAAAGGTCAGCTTTGATGTCGGCCGTAAAATATCCTGTAAGGCAGTCGAGGCGGCAATGCATTCGGGCAGACTTATGATCATGTCATCACAAAAAGATATTTCGGCAGATGAGCCCGATGTTGATAACCTTTATCGCATCGGTACTCTTGTTAAAGTAAAGCAGGTGCTTCGCTTAAACGATGACACCGTCCGTGTTATTGTAAAGGGAACCGACCGTGTCCGCATTTCAAAGGTCTATAAAGAAAATGGGTATCTTAAAGCGCTTGCGGTGAAAATCGTAACAGAACCTGCAAGCCTTACGGGTGTGCGCGAAGAAGCGCTTATGCGTATGCTTCGTGATTTGTTTGATGAGTACTGTAATTATATTCCCAAGCCTGCTGACGACGTAATACCGCACGTTATGTCAGCGCACGAGCTCGGCGAGCTTGCCGATCTTATAGCAGGCTACTCATTTATGGGTCTTGAAAATAAACAGCAGCTTTTAGAGATTGCTAATTCATACGACCGTGCAGAAAAACTTATTAATGTTTTCAATACCGAAATAGAAATATTGAAAATGGAAAACGATATTGCGCGCCGCGTAAAAGATCAGGTTGATACCAATCAGCGTGAGTTTTATCTTAAGGAACAGCTTAAAGCAATTCAGAGCGAGCTTGGTGAAAACGAGGCTTATGACGAAGACCTTGAAAACTATCTTAAAAGAATCACTGCGCTTGATGTAAAAGAAGAAATAAAGCAAAAGCTTACCAAAGAGGTGGAAAAGCTTTCAAAAATGCCGCTTATGTCACATGAGGGCTCTGTCATAGAAACGTATCTTGATTCTGTGCTGGATATTCCTTTCGGTAAAACAACAGAGCTTTGTCATGACCTTGTTGCCGCTCAGGCTGTGCTTGATGCAGACCACTACGGTATGGAAAAGGTTAAGCGACTTGTTATAGAACATCTTGCTGTACACAGCCTTGCAAACGGCAATTCGCGTATTTTGTGTCTTGTAGGCCCGCCCGGTGTAGGCAAAACTTCGATTGCCCGTAGTATTGCGACTGCAATGAACCGTAACTATGCACGTATCTCACTCGGCGGTATACGTGACGAAGCGGAAATCCGCGGTCACCGCCGTACATATGTCGGATCAATGCCTGGCCGCATCGTTTCTGCAATAAAAAAATCGGGTTCTATGAACCCGCTTATTCTGCTCGATGAAATCGATAAGCTTTGTACTGATAATCACGGTGACCCTGCGTCTGCACTGCTTGAGGTGCTTGACAGCGAGCAGAATGTAAACTTTGAAGACCACTATCTTGATTTTCCGCTTGACCTTTCGGGTGTTTTCTTTATTGCTACTGCAAATACGCTCGATACCATTCCGCGTCCGCTTATTGACAGAATGAATGTGGTTGAGCTTTCTAGCTATTTAAATACAGAAAAGCAGCATATTGCAAATAACTTCCTTGTTCCCAAACAACGTAAAGCGTGCGGTCTTAAGCCGTCGCAGATTCGTATTTCTGCTGATGCTGTTGACGAAATCATCAGTAGCTATACACGTGAGTCGGGTGTTCGTGAGCTTGAACGGAAAATAAGCGAAATAATGCACCGCGCTGCAGCAATGATTGTTTCGGGCGACAGTAAATCTGTCCGTGTCACACCCAAAAATATAGAAAAGTTTTTGGGCACAAAAAAATATCGCGAGGAGCCGCTCTACAATGCCGGTATGGTCGGTATTGTGAATGGGCTTGCGTGGACGTCTGTCGGCGGTGAACTTCTTAACGTAGAGGTATCTGTGCTTGAAGGCAGCGGAAAAATTGATTGTACAGGTAGCCTTGGCGACGTTATGAAAGAGAGCGTGCGCGCCGCAGTATCCTATATCCGTTCGATCGCGTCAATTTACGATATTGACCGTGATTTTTATAAAACGCGCGATATTCACGTTCATTTTCCCGAGGGTGCCGTGCCAAAGGACGGTCCTTCGGCAGGCATCGCAATTGCCACTGCACTTGTTTCAGCTCTCAGCCTTACCCCTGTTAAAAACACCGTTGCAATGACGGGTGAAATTACACTTACGGGACGTGTGCTTGCAATCGGCGGTCTTAAGGAAAAAACAATGGCGGCATATAAAAACGGCATTAAAACAGTGATAATTCCGTCACGAAATCTGCCCGACCTTGCCAATATCGACAAAACGGTATACGATAACATAAAATTTGTTGCAGTTGATACTGTGGCGGAGGTTTTTGAAACGGCACTTCAGGCTGTTGCAAAGCCGCAGCTTACCGAACAGACAATCATATCATCAGAACCATCAGAAAAAAGGAGAGCATATGAGCCTCAATTACAATAATGTATCTCTTAAAATATCTGCAGTTAAAAAGACGCAGTTTTTAAACGATTTGCCGCAGATTGTTTTTTGCGGCAGGTCAAATGTTGGTAAAAGCTCAATGATCAATTGCTTGCTTAACAGAAAAGCGCTTGCAAGAACTTCTGCAAAGCCGGGCAAAACAGCTACCATAAATTTTTATGATATTGATAAAAAAGCATATTTTGTAGACCTTCCCGGTTATGGCTATGCAAAGGTATCATATATGGAAAAACGTAAATGGTCTATTTTTATGGAAGACTATTTTAACAGCGATTGCGACAAACGTCTGGCGATATCAGTTGTTGATTTGCGTCACGGTGCATCTGACCTCGATGTCGATATGGGTACATATCTTTACGAGTCAAAAATTCCCTTTATCGTTGTTGCGACCAAAGCTGATAAGCTTTCAAAAACTGCTGCTGCCAAAAATCTTGAGGAGCTTAAAAAGGTATATAACTTTGACGGCGCTGTCGTTATTCCTTTTTCGTCGCAGACAAAGCAGGGCAGGGATGAGGTCCTTTCGTTGATCGAAAACGCATTGCAGGGAGAACAATAAATGCTTGATATTATTTTTTCTTTTTTAAGTGATGCGCTGTATATTTTACCAATCACCATTATTTCACTCACATTCCACGAGTTTGCTCATGGCTTTATAGCGTACAAGCTTGGTGACCCTACTGCAAAAGAGGCGGGACGCCTTTCGTTCAATCCGCTTCGGCATATTGATCCTATCGGATTTATTATGATGCTTGTTTTGCGTTTTGGCTGGGCAAAGCCCGTACCTGTAAATCCGCTCTATTTTAAAAATCCAAAAAAGGGAATGATGCTAACGGCGCTTGCAGGTCCGCTGTCTAATATTATCCTTGCTATACCGTGTACATTTTTATCCTTGATCTCAATGTATGTATACGTATATACGAAGACTGCGGCCGTACTGCACGTGTGGGAATTTTTCTATCTTATGGCGATGATTAATTTCGGCCTTGCTGTATTCAATCTTATTCCCGTTTATCCCTTTGATGGCTCGCGCATTCTCGGCTATTTTATGCCAAACTCATTTAACGATTTTGTTATGCGTTACGGCAACTATATCTATATTGCATTTTTTGTATTTATAATGCTTACAGACTATGTGTCAATCGCAGTTGCCCATGTTCAGCAGTTCTTCTATCAGGTGTTTGAGTTTATATTAAACATTCCTGCGCAGGCTCTGGTAAATCTGATATTCTAACAGGAGATTTTACAATGGAAAAGCCCGTCTTTAAGCTTGACGTGTTCGACGGTCCTTTGGACCTGTTGCTGTTTCTCATCTCAAAAAATAAGGTTTCAATATACGATATTCCTATTTCACTTATTTTGGAGCAGTATCTTGAGTATATTGATGACCTTAAAAAAATGGATCTTGAGGTATCAAGTGAATTTATTGAGATGGCAGCAAACCTTATGTACATAAAATCAAAAATGCTGCTTCCTACTCTTGAAGAGGAAGAGGAGGACCCGCGTGAAAAGCTTGCACAGGCACTTGCTGAATACAAGCGTTATAAAACTATCCTTAACGACTTTGCAGAGCTTAATAAAAAAGCGGGTGTTACATATACCCGAAAGATGCAGGTAATTGAATTTGATAAAAAGCATACCCGCGTATATGCTCCCGACAAGCTTGCAGATGCTTATAAGACAGCATCCCAGCGCTATCGGTATTTAACGACATCGCCCATAAACAATTTCAAGGGAATTGTCGGCAGACAGATAGCATCTGTTAAAACAAAAATAATCACGGTGCTTCGCGCGCTTACGCGTCAGCGTCACGTCAGCTTTATTTCACTGTTTAAGTATTCAAAGACACGCTCAGATATTGTGGCAACCTTTCTTGCGGTTCTCGAGCTTTCAAAAAATGAGCGTATAACAATAAACGATACTGAAAGCGAAATTTATCTCGACCTTAAGGAGAAACAAAATGGAGTTTAATTATCTGACCGGTGCAATAGAATCTATTCTGTTTGCAAGCGGTGAACCGATAGATGCCACAAAGCTTGCACAGGCACTTGAATCTGATGTAAAGACTATAGACGAAATTATTTCACAGCTGATTGATTATTATGAGAGTGAACAGCGCGGCTTTACAATTTTAAAACTTGAAAATGCCTATCAGATGACAACACGTAATTTTTACAGCGAGGTAACACGCAGAGCACTTGACCATCGTCGTAATACTCCGCTTTCAAATGCAGCTTTGGAAATTCTTGCAATTGTTGCATATAACCAGCCGGTTACGAAAGGCTATATCGAGCAGATACGAGGTGTTGACTGCTTTTACGGTATAAATTCACTTATTGAAAAAGGCTTGCTGGAGGAGCGCGGACGCCTTGACGCTCCCGGAAGACCGCATCTTTACGGTACGACCTCCGACTTTTTGCGCACCTTCGGTATTGACTCACTTGATAAGCTGCCGCCTTTGCCGAAGCTAGATGCACCCGAGCCTGCGCTTGCAAATGTTGGCGGTACACAGCAGGTGCTTCCCTTATGATGTGGGTTTTTATTGCCATTGCGGCAATTTTACTGCTTATACTGTTTTTACCGATAAATTTATGCATTTTTTTCAACGGTCGCTTTTGCCTTAGCGTAAAGGTTTTGTTTTTCAGATATGTTATTCCGCTTGATAAAACTAAATCCAAGTCTAAACGAAAGCCGAAAGAATCGGTAAAAACCGGTGGTGAGAGCTTTAGCTCAAAGCTGTCAGACCTGCTTAATATATTTAATGCATTAAAAGCGATTGTCCTGCGTTCTATAACGGTTAAGCTGTTTAAGGCGCATATAAAGGTGTGTACTGATGACCCCTGCGATACTGCACTGCTTTATGGTGGTATAAACGCGCTTTGCTATGCAATCTACGACATTCTTAACTATAATACTAAAGTGAAAAAAGTCGATATTGATGTAACCGCTGATTATAATGAACAAACAACAGAGGTTTTGTTTGATGTTGTAATCACAACATATGTTTTTAAATTTCTTGTCAGCTTGATAAAGACACTTGCTGATGGTACAATAAAATTAAAGGATAATTAAAGGAGAAAAATCATGGCAGATAATGTTGAAAAGGTACTTGGAAATACAATCGAAGGTCTTAAAAAAATGATTGATGTCGACAGCGTTGTCGGCAAACCTGTTGTTGTTTCCGAAAATACAACCGTAATTCCCGTGTCAAAGGTATCAATGGGCTTTGTTTCGGGCGGCTCCGGCTTTGGTAAAACACCGGGTGCTGAAAACTTTGGCGGCGGCGCAGGCGGCGGTGTAAAAATATCACCTGTTGCATTTTTGGTTATAAACGACGGAAACGTCCGCCTTATCAGCGTTTCTGACTCTCCCAACGAGGTTGATAAGCTGTTTACAAAAATTCCTGAGCTCATTGACCAGGTGAGCGCACTTATCTCCAAAAAAACAAATAAAGAGGAATAATCTTTATTGCTTTCCTGTAAGTTTTTACAGGAGGGTGATTGTTTGAAAAGAATAGTTTGCTTTGGTTTGTGTCTTGTTTTACTTACGGCTTTTCCCGTTTATGCAAATTCATACAGTGCACATTCAATGGTTGTCTTGGAACATACCACGCTTTCGGTCATTGACAGCGTAAACTGTAACAAAAAAATGCCGATGGCATCTACTACAAAAATTATGACCGCCCTTGTTACGCTTGAGCACGCACCGCTTACGCAAAAGGTGATTATTCCGCAGGAGGCGTGCGGCGTTGAAGGTTCGTCTATGTATCTTGTGCAGGGCGAAACTCTCACTGTTCACGAGCTCCTTTACGGACTTATGCTGACTTCGGGAAATGATGCAGCAGTTGCGCTTGCTATCGCTGTTGCGGGTTCGAAGGACGCTTTTGTCGGTATGATGAATCAAAAGGCAAAAGAGCTTGGACTTACATCTACAAATTTTACCAACCCTTCGGGTCTTCCCGACGATAACCATTTTACAACGGCGTATGAGCTTGGGAAAATCACGGCGGAAGCGTTGAAAAATGACGTTTTTTCACAGATTGTCCAAACAAGATCAAAACGTGTGCCGTATAAGAATAATCCTGACGGCAGACTTCTGACAAATCATAATAAGCTGCTTTCACTTTATGAGTATGCAATCGGCGTAAAAACGGGATTTACCAAAAAAGCGGGTCGTTGTCTTGTTTCGGCGGCAAAAAAAGATGGGGTCATACTCATCTGTGTGACACTTAATGCATCTGATGATTGGAATGACCATATTTTTGCATATAATTCGGCTTTTACAAAGGTGAGCAGTGCGTTGCTTGCAAAAAAAGGTGAAATTGTTGTGCAAATTCCAACGCCGGACGGTAAGATAGTTACAGCGTCCAATCCGTGCGATATATCTGCTGTCAGTATTGACGGAGCAAATATTACCAAAACGGTTTATGCCGACCGATTTGTGTATGCCCCAAAGGCAAAGGGGCAGACTGTCGGAACTGTTTGTTATTCACTTGACGGAGTTATTGTTGCAAGCTCACCGCTATGCATTGATGACGCGCTTAATATCAATGTAAAAAAGCAGTTTTTTATAACTAAAATTTTAGAATATATAAAAGGATTAATTAAATGACAGAACTTGTTAGAGTACAAAAATTTTTAGCCGATACGGGTATTTGCTCGAGACGTGCCGCAGAAAAGCTTATTGAAGAGGGCAGGGTAACAATCGGTCCGCGAGTTGCGGTGCTCGGTGATAAGGTTTCTGCAGACGCAACCTCTGTTAAGGTTGACGGTGAGCAGATTTTTCCTCACAGAAAGAAAAATACATATATAATGCTGTATAAACCGCGTGGTTATGTTACAACAGCAAAGGATGAACTGGGCAGAAAATGCGTAACAGACCTTGTAAAGCGCGAGCGTGTCCGCCTTTATCCTGTCGGCAGACTTGATAAAGACAGTGAAGGCTTACTGATTATGACAAACGACGGCGACCTTGCAAATAAACTTATGCACCCGTCAAATCGCATTCCGAAAACCTACCGCACAATTGTAAAAGGTAAGGTTGATGCCACTGTTCTTTCACAGCTGTCAAACGGCGTATACCTTGAAGAGCTTGATTATACAACAGCATCTGCCGATGTTGAGCTTCACGAGGTGCGCGAAGACAAAACAATTTTGCGTATCACGATTTATGAGGGTAAAAACAGGCAAATCCGTCGTATGTGCGAAGCAGTCGGCCTTGAAATAATCCGTCTTAAGCGTGAGTGTATCGGCAAGCTTTCTATAGGAACGCTTTCTGCAGGCCACTATCGCCGTCTTACCGAAAAGGAAGTAGCTTATTTAAAAAATATGTGAGGATAAAATGAAAAAGTTTTTTTCAATTTTGTTAATAACGGTTACAATATTTTGCTTCAGCGGCTGTAATATTATATCGACCGAAAAAAATAATGTCGGCAAATCAAATAACACAATGGTTGCAGTATACGATGCCTTGACTGAAAATTTTAAGCTGCGCAAAAAGGAAGGGTATCTGCTTTATGGTGTCCGTCTTCTTGTAAACAGTGAAAATGTCGGCACATATACCTATATCTATACCGATAAGCGACCCGACGAACTCAAATATTCTGATATTCTGATAGTGGAAGTTAATAACCGTTCAGGCAGAATAGAAAAGTTTTCGTCTCCTGAATATTCGGTTTATCAATCAATGCCGTATGACGTTATAAAAACCGCAATGCCGCTTAACCCGTCTTTGTTTAAAATCGATTCGGATGACGCTGTAAAGATTGCGGCAAAAGCACATATGGGCAACAGTTTCCATTTCAATTATATTCAGGCAGATCTTGGATATATAAACGGTAGTACAGTATATGAAATAAAGCATATCAGCCTTGTAAATAACAAAGTTTTCAAAACGGTGATCGATGTTATGACAGGTGATGTGATATCAACAACGGTGGAGGCATTATAATGAAGCGTATAATTGCTATTTTTACAGTACTGTTAATAATTATGACGCTTTTTTCGTCTTGCGCAAAAAAAGTGTCGCCTTCAATTAAGCTGAATAGTGACAATGTTACGTCGATCGAATTTAAAAAGACGGTTTTTGGATTGGAAAACGACTATAAACAAAAAACGGTTACCGAAAAAGACGATATCAAAACGCTTTGCGATTGGCTTACAAAGCTGCGCCTTACCAAGCATGAGGCGATTGAGATCCCTGTAGAAAAAATAAGATATGCAATTATTCTTTATGGCACAAAGGAACACCGTGTTGTGTTTATGGATGAATACATAATTTATGATAATGACGCATATACATTTGACAGACCGGGAGATCTTGATTCAGTTTCAAGCAGATACGATTTGTTGAATTACACAGAATCCGACGCAAAGCTCGGCCTTATATCTTAATGAAAATAAACTTTGTCAAAAAAATAACATTTGTATTAATCACGACATTGATGCTTTCAATGTCGTGTTTTTGCCTGCCTTCCGACGCAAAAAAGACTGTACGCGGTGTATGGGTCGGCACGGTTGGTAATCTTGATTTTCCTTCGGCACCCGGTCTTGATGAATTTAGCCTTAAAGCAGAGCTTGATGATATAGTGTCGGTGTGTAAAAGCGCAGGTTTAAATACTGTCTTTTTTCAGGTGCGTCCCAATGCCGATGCGCTTTATAATTCAACTGTATTTCCGTGGAGTCACGTTCTTTCAGGTGAGCAGGGAAAGGCACCTGATAGTGATTTTGACCCTTTGAAATATATTATATCAGCTTGTCATAACGCAGACATTGAGCTTCATGCGTGGATAAATCCTTATAGAGTGTGTAAAGCAGAAATACTTGACACTCTTTGTGAGTCAAATCCTGCCATACTGTATCCCGATTACACAGTTTCTTGCTCTGACGGTTACATATATTTTAATCCTGCGCGCAAAGAAGTGCGTGAACTTGTAAAGCGCGGGGTAGAGGAAATACTTAAAAACTATGATGTTGACGGTATTCATTTTGACGATTACTTTTATCCGTATAATGTTACTGATTATCCCGATGCAGACGACTATCAAAAGTACGGCTCAGCTTTTGAAACGGTTGAAGATTTCAGACGCGACAATGTCAATACACTTGTAAAAGAGGTTTGCGAGCTTGTTCATAAATATAATTCTGTTTTCGGCATAAGTCCTTTTGGTATATGGGATAATGCAAAGGATGACGAAAACGGCTCGCAGACAAACGGTATGTCATCGTATCGTGATATTTTTGCTGACTCGCGCACGTGGGTGCAAAACGGCTGGATTGATTATATCTGCCCGCAGATATACTGGTCCTGCTCTGACGCCTCTGCGCCTTTTGAAACGCTTGTCAAATGGTGGAACGCGTTGTGCAAGGATAATGAAGTTGACTTGTACATAGGGCACGCACTATATAAGCTTGGCGGTGATTATCACGGCTTTGCGGATGCTTCTGAAATTAAAAATCAGCTTGATATCTGTAAAAGGTATTCAGCGGTAAGCGGAAATGTCTTTTTCAGATATACAAATATTAAAAATAATACATTGAGCTGCACCGATATCATAACAGGTAAATCTTCGTTTTCGCAGATTAAAACTCCTGCAGTAAAGGGGACGGAGCTTAAAATCAATTCTCCTCAGAACGGTTACACAACAACTTCTGCAAATTGTTCTGTCAGCGGTGTGTCAAATCCTGATTTGCCACTGACTGTAAACGGCAAAAAAGTCCCGCTTACAAAAAATGGTTATTTCAGTGAATATCTATCTTTGAAAGCGGGTAAAAACACTTTTACTTTTACAAACGGCAACCAAACGAAAACTATTTCAATTATTAGAAAAAAAGAACAATCAAAACAACCTGATGGGGTATTTTATACAGATTCTGCTTTTCCTGTAGGTAATTGCTATTTTTCACCGCTTGAAACGATTACTGTGTCGATTGATGCCGTTGACGGTGTTGAGGTGCACGCTGTAATTGCTGGTAAAGACGTTTTGCTTGAAAAAAATCGATCTACCTATAGCGCAGAGCTGACTTTTCCAAATATTATGTTTGATAGCGTAAACTATGGTGAAATATCATTTTATGCTGTCCGTGGCGACGAACGTATTGACTATGAAAATAAAGCAGATATAACCGTAACTGCCAACGCTAAAACGCTATATACCAAAAATGAATGCTACGTTTATGACAGCGTTTTTGGCGGTTCAATGATGGATAATTACCAGTTGAGCCAAGGCAGTGTTGTGGTTGCTACTTCCTTTGCAAACGGCAACTATAAGCTGCTTTCGGGTAAGTGGATATCAGAGCAGGATGTGTCTGAAACTCCGGTTGACTCCGAGCTTGATATCGATACCTCAAATTATCAGAAAATAACCGTTTACTCTGACACTGCTTTTGAAAGCTATGCGAGTGTAAATGAGCAAGGGGTACTGCT
>JAZQDN010000056.1:0-12495 GCA_045546815.1 Eubacteriales bacterium | reverse complement strand
TGACTTTGCAGGCAGTGTCGGTGTAATTATTGGCTCAAACGTCGGTACGACAATTACCGCCTGGCTTGTCAGCCTTAACGGCATAAGCGGCGACGGCGTGTTTTTTCTTTTGTTAAAGCCTATAATTTTTTCGCCCATTGTCGCCCTTGTCGGCACGTTTGTACGGATGCTTTCAAAAAACGAAATAAAGCGTAATGTCGGCGACAGCCTTGTCGGTTTTGCAATTTTAATAATCGGTATGGATATGATGGGAGATTCCGTTTCATTTATAAAAGATTCGCAGGCATTCGGTGATTTTATTTCAGTTTTAAAAAATCCCGTCTTTGCACTGCTTGTTTCGGTGATATTTACAACTGTTATTCAATCGTCGTCGGCAACCATCGGCATAATTCAGGCACTTGCACTTACAGGTAAAATATCTTTCGGAATGGCAATTCCGCTCACGCTCGGTGCCAATATCGGCACTTGCATTACAGGCCTTATCGCAACAATAGGTACATCACGGCATTCGAAGTGCGTGTCGGTTTTTCAGGTGTTTTTTAACGTTATCGGCACTGTTATTATTCTGCCGCTGACTGCACTTTTCGGTAATTCTCTGCAAACTTCTGCGGCGGTCGTGGACATCGCGTTTATTCATACTGCGTTTAACATTCTTACGTCAATAGTGTTTGTTTTTATAAGCAAGCATATAAAACGTCTTACTGAATTTATCGTCTGCAAAAAATGTTAAAAATTGTTGCGTGTTCAATTCTCTTGTGCTATACTGTTATGGTTATAAAATAGAGAGAAGGGAACAAAAGTGGGTTTTTTTAAGCCTAAAATTTTTGAAACATTAAAGGGATATTCGTCAAAATCGTTTGTTAACGATCTTGTTGCGGGATTAATTGTCGCAATAATTGCACTTCCGCTTTCAATTGCTCTTGCAATTGCATCGGGTGTGTCTCCCGAAAAGGGACTTTATACTGCAATTGTTGCGGGATTTGTGATAGCGCTTCTCGGCGGCAGCCGTGTAAATATATCGGGTCCTACCGCCGCCTTTGCCACGATCGTCGCAGGCGTTGTTGCTGACCACGAAATCGAGGGTCTTGTGCTTGCAACCGTTATGGCGGGTGTTATACTCATAATAATGGGTATATGTCGTGTCGGTGCACTTATAAAGTTTATACCAAAATCCATTACAGTCGGCTTTACGTCGGGTATTGCCGTTACAATCGTTATCGGGCAGATAAAGGATTTTCTGGGACTGACCTTCCCCAAGGGTACGAACGCTGTTGAAACTATGGAAAAGCTTGAGGCGGTTGTTGCATCTATCGGTACAACAAACTTTATGGCACTTGGTGTCGGTCTTATATCACTTGGTGTTCTGATTGCCGTGCCGTTTGTTCTTAAAAAGGTTCCTGCGTCGCTTATCGCGGTCGTTGTCGGTGTTATAATCGTTAAGCTGTTACCGATTGAGGTCAACACAATCGGCGACCTTTACACCATTTCGCGCTCGCTTCCGCCGTTTGCACTTCCCACCTTCAGCGTTGACACAGCGGTTGCGGTTTTGCCGTCAGCCTTTACAATTGCAATTCTTGCGGGAATCGAGTCGCTGCTTTCGTGCGTTGTGTCTGACGGAATGATAAAAGATAAGCACAATTCAAATACAGAGCTTATCGCACAGGGTGTCGGCAATATCTGCTCTGCACTCTTTGGCGGTATCCCCGCAACAGGTGCTATTGCAAGAACCGCTGCAAACGTTAAAAACGGCGGTCGTTCACCGATTGCAGGTATTGTCCACGCGATTGTTCTGCTGCTGATACTTGTAATTCTTATGCCGTATGCCGCGTGGATTCCGATGCCGGTTATCGCCGCAATACTCTTTATTGTCGCATACAATATGTGCGAGTGGCGCGAGTTTGTGCATATCTGCAAAACTGAAAAATGGACAACAATTGTCGTGCTCGTTTTGACATTTTTGCTTACAGTAATATTCGACCTTGTTGTTGCAATTGTTGCAGGGCTTGCGGTTCACTATCTGTTTGTTTTGATCAAAAAGCTCAAAAAATAATACCAAACCCCAACATTAATGTGTTGGGGTTTAATAAATATGTTGTAAAATACAATAAAAAGTGTTAAAATAGTATAAATATATATTTCAAAAGGAAAAAACAATGTCAAAAGTTAGTATAATCGTACCGATTTATAACGTTGAGCAGTATCTTGAGCGGTGTGTTCAGTCGCTTGTAAATCAGACGTACAACGATATTGAAATAATACTTGTTGATGACGGCTCACCCGATTCCTGCCCGAAAATGTGTGATGATTTCGCGGCAGGTGACCCCCGCATAAAAGCTGTGCACAAGCAAAACGGCGGTCTGTCCGATGCTCGCAACGCGGGAATTGATGCGGCGAGCGGTGAATACCTTACTTTTATTGACCCTGATGACGAGGTGACGACCACCTATGTTGAATATCTGATGTCACTTTTTTCTCACAGCGATACCGCAAAGGTTACTGCCTGCAATCACTACGTTGTAAGAAACGGTAAAGAGACTGTTGATTCGGAGTTTACGGGCGTTGCGGTCTATGATCGAAAGACCGCTTTTGAAAAGGTGCTGTATCATGAAAATGTTGATGTCAGTGCGTGTATGAAAATCTATCATCGCAGCGTGTTTGACACCCTTCGTTTTCCAAAGGGTAAAAACTATGAGGATACCTATATTTTCGGTGATGTTTTAAATAAAACCGAAACCTTTGTTTACGGTGGCGAGCCGCAATACTACTATATCCAGCGCGACGACTCGATAGTAAACGGTGCTTTTTCCGAAAAGCGTCTGCAGTTTATTGATTCTGTTGAACGTCTTGTTGATTTTGCAAAGCAGTATCCCGAACTCTCAGGTGCCTGCATCCGCCGTCTGTCGCACGCGCGCCTCAGCGTTTTCAGGTATATGGAAAACTGTGACAAAAAGTATTTTGACCTTCGCAAAAAACTTCGCCGCGAAATTCTTGCGACGGCAAAAATCGTGTCCGCCGACCCGCGCACGCCAAAGCGTGACAAGCTTGCACTTATGCTTTTAAGGCTTGGCATAAAACCGTTTTTTATTGCGTGGAGAATTTACGGAAGGATAAGATGATATGCAAATACCAAAGGTTATACATTACTGTTGGTTTGGCGGCAACCCGCTTCCCGACGAGTATAAGGCATATATCGACTCGTGGAAAAAGTTTTTGCCCGATTATGAAATAAAATGCTGGGATGAGTCTAACTTCGATTTTGACAGCTGTGTCTATGCAAAAGAGGCTTATGATGCAAAAAAATGGGCGTTTGTCAGCGACTATGCCCGCTTTAAAATTATTTACGATAATGGCGGAATCTATTTTGATACCGACGTTGAGCTCATAAAGCCTATTGACGACATAATAGCAAACGGCGCGTTTATGGGTCTTGAAAAGCAGGAGATGATGCGCGGTACCAAAAAAGAGGTGCTTGTCGGTATCGCGGCGGGTCTGGGCATCGGCGCCCCTGCAAAAATGGATGTGTACAAGGAAATTCTCGACTATTATGACACTATCCGGTTTGTAAACCCGGACGGCTCTCTTAATCAGACGACAATTGTCGCTCACGTTTCTGAAATATTCAGAAAATACGGCTATGACGGAAGCGACAGATTGCAGACGGTTGCGGATGTAACGCTTTATCCGTCGGAGTATTTTGACCCCATTGACTGTGCAACGGGCAAAATGCAGATAACCGAAAAAACTGTGTCGATCCACCACTACAGCGCATCTTGGGCTGACAGTAAAATGAAGCTTAAAAACAAAATCAAAAAGCTGCTCGGTCCTGCGCTCACCGGTGCTGTTATAAGCGTAAAACGACTTTTTAAAAAGGAAAAATAAAAAATGAATTGGTTTATTGTTGAAAAAAACTTTATAGCGGACTCGTACCGCACCGCAGGCGTCAAGGCACGCGATGATGCGGACAAAATTTTTGAAGCCGCGGGCTTTTCCCCGCTTGTTGTAAAGGGACCGAAGGACCGCGACAGTATGGGAAAAGTGCAAAAGCTTTTTACTCATTATACAATCAAAAACAGTTGGGCAGAGTCGGTAAAGCAGGTAAAGGCGGGCGATACCGTTGTCATTCAGTTTCCCGCGATCAACCACTCGATTTTTCTCGATTCTGTTATAAAAAAACTGATTAAAAACAACGTTACCGTTATCGCGCTGATTCACGACCTTGAGATCTTGCGGCTGTCGCTTTGTGACGATGCGGGTCGCGCAAGAAAATGGCGTCTTGAAAAAGAGGAGCTTTCTGTACTTAATCTTTTTTCAAAAATAATCGTGCATAACAGCTCAATGAAGGATTATATGCACAAAACCCTCAATATCCCGAATGAAAAAATGACGGTTCTTGAGATATTTGACTATCTTATCGACACTATAAACGAAAAACCGCTGCCCGAGGGCTGTGATAACTTCCGCTCGGTAATTGTTGCGGGCAATCTTAATAAAATGAAATCGGCGTATCTCTATGAGCTTCCCGATAACTTCTGCTGTGAGCTTTACGGACCCAACTATACTGGCGATGTGACAGACACCAAGCGCTATCACGGTTCTTTCCCGCCCGATGAGCTGCCTTATGTTTTAAACGGCGGCTTCGGACTTGTGTGGGACGGTACATCGGCTAAAAGCTGCAGCGGTGTCTGGGGCGAGTATCTTAAATATAATAATCCTCATAAAACCTCGCTTTATCTTGCAAGCGGCATCCCCGTTGTTATATGGAGCAAGGCTGCACTCGCGGACTTTGTTACGGCCAATGGCTGCGGCATCACCGTTGACTCACTTTTTGATATCCCTGATGCGCTGAATGCCCTCACTGAAGAGCAGTATTTGAAAATGCGTGAAAACACACGAGAGATTTCAAAAAAATTAACCGATGGCTACTATCTGAAAAAAGCAGTCCTGTCATAAACTACCCGAAAGGAACTTGTATAAATGCAAGCTATTCTGATACTGGCGCATACCGCACCTGACCACGTTATAAGATTGTCAAAGCTGCTTAAAAAGCGGTTTGAGATATACATACATTTTGATAAAAAGGCAACGCTTTTACCCGAGCATATTTCAAAAATGGACGAGCTCGGCATTCATTGGTATCAGCAGATCAATGTGATGTGGGGCGGCTGGAGCATTGGCGGCGCCGCAGAGCTTTTGATGAAAGAGGCGATGAAAAACCCCGGATTTTAAAAGCCGTATTGTATCCGACCACCACAGATACATTGTGTGGGAAAACAGATACAACAGTAACCCTGCAATACTTGACGAAACCGACTTTGAAAGTATTATATCGGGCGATTACCATTTTTGCAGAAAAGCAACTCCACAGCACTCGCAAAAGCTTATTACAATGCTCGGTAAGCACAATTCAAACGTTGAATAAAAAAGCCGCTCATCTGAGCGGCTTTTTACGTTTTTTCGGAAATATTTTTTTAAGGTCGATGCTTCCGTATTCAAGATACGGAATAAACATCATTACAAAAAGGTTTCTTGCAAGACTGAATATATACGGTTCTACAAACGACCATAAAAGTACAACAACAATTATAAAAGCAGTAACATATTCGCGCTTTTTGCAAAGGTCCTTTAAAAGCAGGGTGTACGCACCGATAATCACTATCGAAAACAGTATGCCGTAGTCAAAAAGCATTCGTATATACGACATATCAACATAGTTGTAGTTAAAGTCTTCGGGGGTCTCTGTAAAGCCAAAGCCACCCCAGCCAAACCATTCTACCGCGGCGCCGAAGGGCTCGACAGGATAGTTTTCAATAGCGTTTGATGAGTACATCAGCCTGTCGCTGAGAACAGAGTTGAGCTTTTGTCCGATGGCGGTATCCTGCTTGTAAAGCCACACCGCACCAAATGCCGTCAGCGTCAGTACGATCGGCAGACAAATACAAATAACCTTGAGTGCTGTCTGTACCTTTTTGTTTTCAAAAAGCTTTGTTAGTTTTTTATTGCCCGAAAACAGCTTGCAGCCAAAGCCGAACAGTAACAGAGCGGTTGTTAAAATAAAGCTCAGCCTGCCGTCTGTCAGATAAAACAGCAGCCCGTCAAAAATCGTAAGAGCACCGAGCACAATGTAGCTCAGCTTTTTTCTGAACGAATAGATATACAGCATCACTATCGAAAGGAAAATTGAGTACGCATCTGTCGGATAGTGGAAGCCGAGCGCGTGTCTGATAACGTCACCTCTTGCGTGCTGCCAGTCGGGAATAACGCCAACGAGTGCAAGCACCACAACCACCGCAAAAAACGCGGACAGCGCAAACATAACATATTTTAATGCCTTGGATATGTCAATGTTTTTCATTGCGGTAATAACGAGTATAACCGCACCCAGACGCATATGGTCGGTCACGAGTACGACAACACCCGATATCGCGACAAGCTCCATAACAACAGCAGATATCTTTTTTTCTGTGAAAATGTCGTAAACGACCTTTATCGCAAACAAAAGATAGCAAAGATACCTGCACAGCGTAATGGCATCGGCAATAATATCACTCATGCTGTGGAACACCGTTATTTCCATAAGCGCATTTATGATGTAAACAATAAAGACACACAAGGTAATGCTTTTAATTTTATTTGAAAACTTCATCATCGTTGTCCTTGTAAGTTATTTGACTAATTATAACATATATAAATAGATTATGCAAATTTTTTTGAAATAATATAAAGCCGCCCTGTTGGGCGGCTTTATATTATACTTTTCTTTCGTATTCGTTTTTGCGGATATCGGGGTATTTTTCGTCGAGATATTTTTCTCTGAACGGGTTTACACCCATAGGCAACGATTCCGGCTGATTTGACAGCAGCCATGACGGCTTTTTGTAAAATTTGTTGTGGAACTTGTTTTCTGTGCGTCCTGCTTTTTCAAGCGCATTCATACACGCTCTTATACATCCGCGTGCACCGCATATTGCAAAGTAGCCTGTGTGGTTGAGTATGTAGTCGTAATACTCTAAAACCGCATTGGTTTCGGGCTTTCTGCCCCATTTTGCCGATGCGAGTGAGTAGCAGAGTATATATGCTTCTTCCTCGGTCATTTCGGAATTTCGCACGTCAAACGCCATGTTGGGAAACTCTTTTTTGTGGAAGGGTGAGCACTCGTTGTTAAAGCCGTGATGCGAAAGGGTGCATCTGCCCATATGCACATCACCGTACCATATTTTCTTCTCACCGAAGTCAACCGTCAGCCGCTTGCTTTCATCCTTTACGGACGGCACGGCGTTTCCGGGACACTCTCTTTGACAAGCGCCGCAGTGTATGCATATGTCGCCTGTATCGAGTATCGGGTCGGGCTCTAATTCTGCATCTGTAAATATCAGACCGAGACGCACTCTCGGACCAAACTTTTTGGTTAAAAACACCTTTGAAAATCCAATTTCGCCAAGACCGCAGCCTGCCGCAATTACGCGTACACTGCACACAACGTCGGCGGGCACTTTGCCTTGTGCGACGGGCTCTCTGTTTGTACCGTTGCCCTCGGGTACGGCGGGGTAGTGCGCAACCGCTTCATAGCCGTGGTCTTCAATAAAGCAGCACATTTCATATGACTTTTTAGGTCTGAAAAGCGAATTTAATTTATTGTACGAATAAAATGTGTAGTTGTGCCAATGCGTGCCCTCTTCAATGCCGCGGTATGTTCCTCGCGGAATACGCATTGCAAGCGCAATCACCGATTTTGCATTCGGATAATATGTGAGCGGCGACATAAGTGTCGGCGCATCCTTAAAGCGCTCAATGTTTCCGATGGCAATACAGTCAATGCCCATCTCACGCGCTTTGTCCTTTATCATCTGGGATGTCAGTTTCATTTTTGATTACCTCTGTTTCCCGTTTTGCTGAACTCACCGCCGAGCACGTTGGCAACCTCTGACTTGTCAACGGTTGCATTTATGCCACCGCCTATGCTCCACGCATCACTTGTTCTGAATTTGTTTTCAAACTCGTTTTGAACCTTTAAGCAGTCAACACAGGTGCGGTTGCACAGCGCCGCAATTCTGTCTGGCTTTGCATTGTCGGAAAATCTGTTCTTTACTGCACCGTTTTTACAGATCTTGCACTTTTCGTAATCAATCTTTGCAACAGTCATCTTTTTGCCGCAAATCTCAATCTCTTCTGTTTCGGTTTTGCTTATAGCACCCAAAGGACAGCTGTCAGCACACTTCATACACTTGGTGCATACACTTTCGCTCATAAGCGGTGTCGGCTCAAGCTCGGCATCTGTGATTATCATATGAAATCTCTGACGCGAGCCGAATTTCTTCGAAAACGGAATGCCGTTATACGAAATCTCACAAAGACCGCAAGCAACCGCAGCATAGTCAAAGTCGGGGAAAACGTTTGGTTCAGGTCTGCCGCCACCTACCGATATACCCATCGGTGCAAGCTCGCAGGGATTGGGAAAAATCGGCACAGCCTCCCAGCCGTTGTCTTCGAGTGCGTTTGTAAGACCGTAGCAGGCGAGTGACAAAAATTCATCTTCAAGCCAGTTTTTGCCAAAAAGGTTGTAGTCACCAAAGTTTGTGCCTTCCTCAACACCGCGAAGTGCACCGCGGCAAATGCGTTTGCCGACCATTATAACAGTCTTACCTTCGGGGAAGATGGAAAACGGGTTGTTTTGCGGCGGCAGCGCATCAAAGCGTGACTTCGGCGCAAAGCCGATAAGGTCAATCCCTTCGCGAAGGACTGCCTCTTTTATAACATTTTCAAGCTGATTCATATGTATACTCCTTAATTAGTTTTTTTAAGTATATATCTGTTTGTATCGGTTTAACAATAATAAATCAAAAATATTTTTAATATTTCAAAACTTGTTTTTTGTGTATGTGTATGATAATATATTTTTAAATTAGGTAGGTGATAGCAGTGTTTTTACAGCAAAACGCAACAGTTTCAAAGCTTTGGGCACATAAGACCAATTGTAAAAAAACAAAAATGATGAACGTTGCGCCTCGGGCGTTTCATTCGCTTTCGTTAAGACTGTCGGGTAAGGTCACCTTTGATGTGGGCGGCACACACTTTGTTTCGAATGCAGGCAGTATAACCTTTATGCCGGCAGATGTCGGCTACAGCACCGAGGTGTGCGAGCGCAGCGAAATGCTGCTTGTTCACTTCACAACGGTTGAACCCTGTAAAAGTGAAAAGCCCTTTTCTGTTGATATTGAGGGCAATGCCGAAATTCAGAACCTCTTTTCAGAGCTTTTAAATAGCTACCAGAGCGGAAAAGAACGCGATTATCACTGCCTTGCTGTTCTTTATTCAATTATGGCGCTTATTCAAAAGCACCTGCAGTTTCCTGAAAAAAAGAGTATACCTAAACGTATGCGCCTTGCGAAAAGCTTTATTGACAAAAACTATAATGAGCAGCTGCAAGTGTCCGCGCTTGCATATGCGTCGGGAATATCGGAGGTTCACTTCAGAAACGAGTTTAAAAAGTGCTACGGTTATTCGCCCTTGATGTATATAAAAAAGGTGCGAATCGACAACGCAAAGCTGCTTTTGCGCTCGGGCTATTATTCGGTGAGTGATGTTGCAACAAACTGCGGCTTTGACAGCATCAGCTATTTTTCTTACGAATTTAAGCGCCTCACCGGTATCACACCAAAGGAATATATAATGTATAAATAAAAATAAATATCGGAAAAGTCAAATGATAACACCAATGCATAAGGAACAATTTTTTTGTGGTAAAATTTCAGTAGGGGCGACCATTGGTCGTCCGCTATATTGACTCCGCCCGCCGTCGGGTTCGAATCCCCCACAATCAAAAAAAACACCACCCAAATGGGTGGTGCTTTTTATCTGGCGGAGAAGAGGGGATTCGAACCCCTGAGACGGTATTAGCGCCTACACGATTTCCAATCGTGCGCCTTCGACCAACTCAGCCACTTCTCCATACGAGACCTAGTATAAATTATTTTTAAATCTTTGTCAATAATAAATTTACCCTTTTGGTGATTGACAATATTCGACCTGAGTGCTAAAATTTTTACCGTATATAAATATGTAGGAGATTTAAAATTGTCAACTTTAAAAGAAAATAAAATGGGCATAATGCCTGTGAATAAACTGCTGATTTCAATGTCACTTCCGCTTATGCTGTCAATGCTTATTCAGGCGCTTTACAACATTGTAGACAGTATGTTCGTGTCGTGGTACAGCGCCGATGCATTTAATGCTTTATCGCTTGCGTTTCCTATTCAGAACCTGCTTATTGCCATTTCTGTCGGTACAGGCGTTGGCGTAAACGCACTGCTTTCTCGAAAACTCGGAGAAAAAGATTTCGACGGTGCAAACAAATTCGCAACAAACGGTCTGTTTATAGCAATGTGCAGCTATGTTGTATTCCTTGTTATCGGTCTTTTATCGATCCGTCCTTTTTTCAAAATGCAGATCGATAATGCCGCAACGATAGAATATGGTGTTCGGTATCTGTCTGTTTGTATAATCGGCTCGTTTTCTGTTTTCGGACAGGTTATGTTTGAGCGTTTTATGCAAGCGACCGGTAAAACTCTTTTTGTTATGATGAGCCACGGTATCGGTGCAATTGTTAATATTGTTCTTGACCCGCTGTTGATCTTCACCTTTAAAATGGGTGTGTACGGTGCGGCACTTGCAACAATAATCGGCCAGTTCTGCGGCATGGTTTTTGCAATTATTCTGCATCATTTTAAAAATCCCGAAGTCCGCCTGACCCTTCGCGGCTTTAAACCGAGCGGTAAAACTGTTCTGTCAATCTATAAAGTTGCACTGCCTTCAATAGTAATGCAGTCAATCGGATCGGTAATGGTTTTTGCGCTCAATAAAGTTCTGCTTTTCTTTTCGGATGCGGCTGTATCAGTCTTTGGTGTTTACTTCAAACTTCAAAGCTTTATATTTATGCCGATTATCGGTATGAATAACGGTATGGTCCCCATAATCGGATACAATTATGGTGCCAAAAACCGCGACCGTATTATCAAGGTTATAAAATATGCGGCAATTTATGCTGTAATTATAATGAGCATCGGCATTGCTGCTTTTCAGATTTTTCCCAATCAGATTTTTGCAATGTTTAATCCCACCGAAGAGATGCTCGAAATTGGAATACTCGCTTTGCGCATTATCAGCACGCATTTTATTTTTGCAAGCGTTAGTATTGTGCTCTCGTCAACCTTTCAGGCGTTCGGACACGCGTGGAAGTCAATGGTGGTGTCAATTGCACGTCAGCTTGTTGTTCTTGTACCTACGGCGTACATTTTGTCCTTCACGGGTGATGTCAATAATGTCTGGTGGGCGTTTCCCATAGCAGAGCTTGTTTCACTTCTGATGTGTATAGGATTTTTCCTTCATTTATATAATAAAGTAATAAAAAACGTTTAAAAACGTCATTTTGCGACAAACTCATAATATATAATTGTAGTTTGGAGGTGCTTTGAGCATTATGAAACGTTTTGGTATAGTTGTAACAAGTATAGCGATTTGCTTGCTTGCAATTCTTTTGATATTACGTGTTCACAAAATTTCGACAGAGCCTATTTTCGAAAACGAAGCAAGCCCCGAGGCTGTTGAACCCGTCAATACGGGCAAGGCTTTCAATGTGCTTCTTATCGGTGCTGATGCGAGCGGAAAACTTGCGGATGCAATAATGCTTGTCAATGTGAATGAGCCTGAACAAAAAATAAGTATGCTGTCCATCCCGCGTGACACAAAGGTGTATATGGAGGGTAGATATCGCAAAATCAACAGCTGTTATATGTCTGGCGTTGATTGCCTTATCGATTCTGTTAAACAGCTCACGGGTGTGACGATCAATTATTATGCGGCGATAAACCCCGGCACCCTAGCCGCTATTGTTGACAGTCTTGGCGGTGTGGAGCTTACAATTGATAAAAATATGTATTACGCCGACCCTGCACAGAATTTATATATAAATCTTAAAAAGGGAACACAGACACTTAACGGACAGCAGGCAGAGCAGTATTGCCGCTACCGTCAATATCTTATGGGCGACTATGAGCGCGCACAGGCACAGCAAAAGTTTTTTAAAGCGCTGTTTGAACAAAAACTTAATGCCAAAAATATAACAAAGCTCTATGATGTCTATAACGCCGTTTCCGATAAACTTAAAACAAATGTAACGATTTCCGATATTGCTTCAAACATAGGCGTTATGAAAATGCTTAAGTCGGACAGTCAGATTGAGTGCTATGATGCACCCGGTCATTATAACGATATGGAAACAGAGGGTATATCGTATTTTCTGATATATGATAAGTATTTGAATGAGCTTCGCACCGTTTGTAATGAACATTTTAAAGTTGATTAAATTTTTTTAAAAAAAGTGTTGACAAGCGGGGATGAATTTGTTAATATATTTAGGCACGCAAAAAATAGGCGTGCAATGAACCTTGAAAATTAAACAGCATCATTAAAAGGACCCGTTAATTGTTTTTTGAATAATGG
>JAZQDN010000055.1:0-3657 GCA_045546815.1 Eubacteriales bacterium | reverse complement strand
TGACTAGACCCAACTCCTTGGCTCACAGAACGACATGGCTACGATCCGACTTTGTACTTGACGTTTGGACAAACGGCACTTGCACCGCGTCAGACGCAATTTCAATGGCAGCAAGAGTTATGAACGAGCACCTTACTCTGTTCATCGACCTGTCAGAAAAGGCAAAGACCGCTGCAATTATGGTTGAAAAAGAAGAAACCAGAAAAGAAAAGGTACTCGAGATGCAAATCGAAGAGCTCGACCTTTCGGTTCGTTCGTTTAACTGTCTCAAACGTGCAGCCATCAATACTGTAGAGGACCTCATAAACAAAAGCGAGGAAGACATGATGAAGGTGCGCAACCTTGGCAGAAAATCTCTTGATGAGGTTATCGGCAAGCTTGCATCCCTTGACCTGTCTCTTAAAAGGGACGACGATTAATACTATTATTGGAGGTATACTAAGGTGTCAGGATACAGAAAACTGGGCAGACCGACAGACCACCGTCGCGCAATGCTCAGAGGTATGGTGACTTATCTTCTCGAGAACGGCTCAATTGAAACAACACTCATGCGCGCCAAGGAAGTAAGAAGAATCACCGAGAAAATGATTACACTCGGCAAGAATGATACACTTCATTCAAAACGCCAGGCTTTATCATACATCACAAAAGAGGATGTAGTTAATAAGCTCTTTACAGAGATTGGACCCTCATACGCTGACCGTAACGGCGGCTACACAAGAATTATCAAGAAGGGCCCCCGTCGCGGCGACAATGCTGAGATGGCAATCATCACACTTGTAAAGTAAGATAATTAAATCTTAACAAAAATCCCCAACAGTTGTTGGGGATTTTTAATTTACTGTAATATTATTCTTGTCAAAAAATCAGATATGTTATATACTGAAATTAACAAAAAATTTCGGAGACTAAAATGAAAAAAATTGTAAGTGTTATCTTGTTGATTGTCACATTGTTTTCATTCTCATCTTGTAATATGTCCGAGTATACTATGAGTGCCGAGGAATGTAATCAGCTTATAGAGAAATATTTTAATGCAGTACAATATGGTGACATTGAAACAGCAATTAATTTGTATCATAAAAGTGTTATCCAATCACAAGACTCGTCTACCGAGGAAATTGTTAACGGCTATCTCAATTGGTTGGTTGAAGTGCAAAAGCAAAACGATGTTTGTTTTGATGACGGCTTCAGTATTGTGAGATGTAAAGGTGAAACAACAGCCCTCTATGATTTAGTAAAGGGTGGTGGATATAAAAAATTTGAACTTGATGTTCAAATTGGTGATGACACACAGAATATATTGTGGGTAACCTTTGAATTCTTAAAGAATAAAGACGGATTTGGAATTTATGACGTTATAATGTAAACTTTATAATAACGTCTGCCTCCCTCTGACGAGGGAGGTGGCAAAACGAAGTTTTGACGGGGGGAGAGAATATGAAAGAATATAATAAATCAAATATCTCTCTTGCAAAGGCTTTGAGAAAAATAATCTGGATATTGACAAGAATTTCAACGGAGTTTGCGAATATATAGATAACTCTGTGAAAAAATCTCTCCCTCAGTCTCGCTAACGCTCGACAGCTCCCTCGTCATAGGGAGCCGATTATGAAAGGTGAAAAGAGTGGCAAAATCAAGCTTTCAAAAACTAAAATCGCTTTATATCCTCGAGTTTTTGCAAAAAAACACCGATGATAGCGTCGGTGTCACGGTAAACGAGATAATCGACCACCTTGCAACGCTCGATATTGATGCCGAACGCAAAAGCATTTATGACGATATAATCCAGCTGACCGACGTCTACGGTGCGGACATAATTGCGGTGCGTAACGGCACGCGTCACGAATACCGCCTTGCGTCGCGCGACTTTGAGGCGGCGGAGGTCCGCCTGCTTGTTGACGCGGTGCAGTCGTCACGATTTATCACCGAAAAAAAGAGCAGTGCACTCATTTCCAAGCTAAAAAACCTTGTGGGACCCACCGATGCCGCGGCTCTTTCGGGTCAGGTGTTCGTTGTCGGCAGAATCAAGTCGATGGAGGAGACCATCTACTATAACGTCGACGCAATCAACCGCGCAATCTCGCGCGGCAATCAAATCACCTTCGGCTATTTTGAGTGGACCGCAAAAAAGCAAAAGCGCCTTCGCCACGACGGCAAAAAATATACCGTCAGCCCGCAGGCACTGTGCTGGGACAACCAGAACTATTACCTCATCGCGAGCGAGAACGGTGCGCTTAAGCACTTTCGCGTCGATAAAATGCAGGGCATTGCCGAAACCGACTTGAAACGCGAAAAGAATGCCGACTTTGACGAGCGCAGATACGCAAACAGCGTCTTTTCAATGTACGGCGGCGACGAAAAGCAGGTGACGCTTTTGTGTAAATCTCACCTCGCGGGCGCGATAATCGACCGCTTCGGCAAGGACGTGATGCTGGTGCCGCGTGATGACGACAGCTTTTCTGTCACCGTCAGCGTGCAGGTGAGCCCGCAGTTTTACGGCTGGCTTTGCGGCTTTGGCGTCGATATGAAAATCCTGTCGCCGACCGATGTCGCATCGCAGTATAAATCAATTGTTACGGAAATATTGGAGAGCTATGAATAAAAACAAAATTCTGAATGTAATACTCGTTGTTGCAATCATCGCGTTTGTCGTGTCCGCCTTTATGATAGGTCGCACGCTGTGGCAGTCGCACACCGCAACCAAAAACTTCAAAAAAATATCGGTGCTCGCACCGCTGCCGCCGATAAACGAAAACGATACCGAGGGCGAAGAAAAGGTGACCTACTTTTTCGATACCCTGCACACGCAAAACCCCGATATCGCGGCATACCTCAAAATACCCGATACGCAGATAGACTACCCCGTAATGCTCACCCCAAACGAGCCGGAGTTTTACCTGCGCCGCGATTTTGACAAAAACTACAGCTATTACGGCACACCCTTTTTTGAGGACGAGTGCGCAGCGGACGGCGGCGTCAAGATAATCCACGGCCACCACATAAACGGTAAAAAGATGTTCGGCGAGCTGCTCTATTACGCAAACTACGACTTTCTGATGTCGCACAGCGACGTGCACCTCTATGACGAAAACGGCGATAATGCATACACCGTTTTTGCCGCCTTCTATACGACGGGCGACGATAAGCACGGTGTGTATACAACGGGCGCAAACGGACTGTATACAAAAGAGGATTTTGACAAGTACGTCGACAATATCCGCTCAATTGCCACCGCGCAAAACCGCGATATAACGCTTGAGATAGGCGATGAGATATTGCTGCTTTCCACCTGTGAGTATTCGCAGCACGTCGGTCGCTTTGTCGTCGCCGCAGTCAAATCGGGGCGATAAAATTCCCCGGACCGCAAAAAGCGATAAAAATAATATAACAAATATTTCCTAATAATCTTTTATAAAAAATAAATAAAAAAAGTATCGCAGATGCGATACTTTTCTTTTTCATTTTATGCTTTTTGCTACTTCCGAAAAATTTTCTCTGCCCCTTCCGACCTTATCCAAACCTCACAAATTGGGGCGGTTATATTACATCATTTAATTTACTTGCGACGAGCTTGTCTGCATACTTACGTATGCTCTCAAGGCTTTGCCCGTCCGAAGGCCGATGATACAGATCCTTTATCAGCGTATAAAGCTC